>JANXLS010000355.1 GCA_025355035.1 Planctomycetota bacterium
GAATTTTGGCGGCGAAGGGGCGTTGCCGGACGGGACGTCGCAGGGTATTCAGAAATGGGTGTACGGGCGGAGCCTCGCGGCGGCGCTGGCGTATCTGATGATCCATCAGGGCGACGGCGCGGGTCTGGCGATTTTCCGCGACGCGGCGGCGGAAGTGATTCCTGCTGCGGCCAGCACGCCGCATCTGCATCTCCTTTATAGTGCGTTGGGCAAAGCGAAGCCGTCGAAAGCGACGGACACAGAGAAAGGACTCGCGCGATTGGCCGAGCGATTTCCGAAGCGCGGGTTGATTGTGTTGATCAGCGATCTGCTCGACGACACCGAAAAAATCATCGCAAGCTTGAAGACGTTCCGCATCCGCAAGAACGAGGTGATTGTCTTTCATCTGCTCGCGCCGGAAGAGCGAACGTTTCCGTACCGCGACAACATCGAATTCGTTGACGCGGAAGATCAACGTGTGATGGTTGCGCAGGGCAGCTACATCGCCAAAGCGTATCTTGAAGCGTTCGAAACGCACACGTCCTCAATCAAGCGATTTTGTCAGCAGAACGACATTGACTTCGTGCCGCTGACGACCGACCAATCGTTGAGTGTGGCGTTGATGGCGTATTTGAACAAGCGTCAGCGGATGATGTAAACGGGGGCCCGCCTCTTTTTGGAGCTGCAGTTGTTCGAATGTCTTCTGGAAATTGATGAGGCGTCGGATAATCTTACGATTTCTATAGTTTCTAAAAACAACACGAGGTGTGCATGGCCTACAAAGTCTTTACCGCGCCGACTGGTTCCGGGAATATTGTGTTTGAAGGCGATGTTCTGAACGGCTACACGTCGCCGGACGGAAAGAAAGTGGTGCTGAAATTTTATTCGAATGATCGCGGCTATACGTGCGGGGCGTTCCATGTGGATTCGGACGGCGCGAAGACGTTGCGCGATGAACTGGCTCAAGTGATCGAAGTGAACGCGACAAATGCGGGCAAATTCAAGGCCGTTTCGGGGCAGAAGCATTTCACGTTGACGCGCGAAATGGACAACATTCCGATGATCCTGGGCGTGATCGGCACCGATCCGATGTTCGGGAATTCGTTTCATCGCGGCGACGCGGCGGCGATGCAGAAAGTGCTCGCGGAATTCGATACCGTGCTCAAGTCGATCGCGGATGTCATGGCGGGCAAGGGTCC
>JANXLS010000507.1 GCA_025355035.1 Planctomycetota bacterium
GAAAGTGGCGGTGGCGATCGGCGCGGTGTTGATCGATGCGGGTTATTGCAGCGACGAGAACTTGCAAGCGGAAGAAGAATTGGAAGTGGACTTATATTGTGCCACGAAGAAAGATCACAAGCAGCGCAAAGAAGCGAATGAAGCGCCGCCGCCACGAGGCCGGATACCCAGGCATCTGACAGCCAAAGACAGGATGGAGCGCAAGCTGCGAACGAAAGCCGGACGAGCGATGTATAAGAAGAGAGGCCAGACAGTCGAGCCGGTATTCGGGCAAGTCAAGACAGTGCAAGACGGCGGACGATGTATGAGGCGGGGATTGGAAGCAAACCGAAGCGAATGGAAGTTCACCTGTGGCGCACACAACCTGCTGAAGCTCTGGCGCAGTTCAAGATAGTCTGAAAAGCGAAACAAAAAAAATCCGGCAAAGCAACACGGACCGTTAGAATACTTGTCGCGTTGGTTTGAGCGACAGGCTCTGTTATTCATCAAATTAGAAAAGATTTGCGCGAGACGAACAGGATCGCCATTCAAATAAATAGGATACGGCGGCAGCGTAACCGAAATCGTATGTTTCCCCGCATCAATGAGTGGCTGGCTCGTCTCCACCGCAGGGTCTTTCAAAAGTCCCCGGCGAGAAATTTCACGACCTTGGCGATCGCTTCCATCGGTTTTGAGGCGTGACGCCGGAGCGCCGCGGCTTTATTTGCGACGCCTGAACGCGCTCTCTGCAAAGCTCCAGCTTATTGCGCGTAATCCGGCTCACGTCCAACAGGTCGTCGACCAGGCGAACCATATGATTTACCTGCCGGTCCATCATAACACGCGCGTCACGGGTCGCTTTCGTATCGGAACCAGCCAACCTCAAGATTTGAAGGCCATTGCGAATTGGGGCCAACGGGTTGCGTAATTCATGGGCAAGCGTGGCTAAAAATTCATCCTTGCGCTGATCCGCCTCCCGCAGTTCGCTATACAACTGGGCGTTTTCAATTGCGATGCCCGCTCGGTCCGTTAGATCCTTTGCAACCATCAGGTCCTTGTCATCGTAATGGCGTCCAGATTCTGCCGCAATGAATGTGATAACACCCCGCACTTTCCCGCGCACGCGAAACGAGCGGTAAATTCCATCCGCTCGACGCAGTGGAAATACCATGTCGAACGGTTCGCCGGACGCAAGCGATGCCCGCCAGCGCGCCACCACTTTTGGCAAAGTCAGAGGATCGTGAACCGCTGATAAAATCACTCTGCCAAGCAT
>JANXLS010000523.1 GCA_025355035.1 Planctomycetota bacterium
CACCGTCGTATCTTTTTCCAACGGGTATTGCGTCCAGGCGGTTGACAAATCCTGGCCGAATTTTGCTAGGCGCTGCTGCGTATCCTCGGCAGCCACGTTCAACGCCAGCGAGAGCGTCCAAGCTACGGCAAACAGCACACTTCGAATCGACATAATGACTCCCTGATTGAGAACCTTCTTGAATACCATACCCCGCTCACGTTCGCGGCTGTCCATGATGACGAACCAACGCGCGTTTTCTTCACCGTGATCGGATCAAACCCGTCAAATCAATTGCTTATCCCGCAATTCAGATTTCGCGTAAGCATACGCGATCGGCGCGATGATGACGCCGGGAATTCCGAATGCGGCTTCGAAGCAGACCATCGCCAGCAGGATTTCCCAAGCTGCCGCGTGGATTTCGCCGCCGACTATTTTGGCGTTCAGGAAATATTCGAGCTTATGGATGAGCACGAGGAAAATCAGCGAACCGACCGCGACACCCGGGCTGACTCCGAGCGAAATGAGGACGATGATTGCGTTGGAAATGAGATTGCCGATCACGGGCATCAGTCCGGCGACGAATGTCACGACGACCAGTGTGCTGCGGAAAGGAAGATGAACGCCGCAGAGCGGCAGGACGACCAGCAGATAGATCGCGGTGAACGCTGTGTTCATCGCCGAGATTTTGACCTGGGCGAAGAAGACTTGTTGAAACGCTTTCGCAAATCGGCGTATCCGTTCGAAGAACGCCGCAGCCAGCGGACCGCCGGGCTCGGCGGTGTGAAACGACAGCATCGCTCCAATCACCACGCCGATCAGCGCATGCAGAAATAACTTTCCGGAATCGGTGCCCATCTGTTTCAATTCAGTTGAATGTTCTTTGAACCAGCCGGTCGCGTGTTCATGAAACTTTTCTGCTTCCGGAAAATACTCTCCAAGGCCTTTGGACGAAAAATAGATTTTGCATTGCGCGACAATCTCGGTCAACTTCGACATCATCGCGGGGATGTCCCCGATCCGTCCGCGCGCGACCGCGATCGTCAAAAACACGATCCCCGTTGAAATGCCGATCAACGCCAGGCTGATGAACAGCACCGCCAGCAACTTCGCCTTGTCTCCGGCCACTTTCAAATACGACAGTCGCCACGCAATGCGATGGACCAAAGCGTAAACGAACAGCCCAGATAGCAGCGCTGAAAGCAGGTGGTGAAAAAGAATGAAAACGATGCCGGCGACGACCAACACCCATGACACAATTTCATAGGAAGTAGCTGACGGTTTGGCAGCGACAGGAGCAGGTGAGTCCATTCAATGATCCTTCGAGTTTAAGTGCCATCATCATACTGGAACGCGGAATTTCACGCCACTATGCTCCCGCTTCACCCGCCGCGACGTGAGCAAAAGACTTTAAAAAAGCGTACCACGATAAATTTAATTGTGGGAATTCCCGTAATCACATATAAGCAAAAAAATAGAGAGGCCGACCCAAATGAAAACGTTTCCGGGATATGAGGAACCAAAAGCTCGCTGGGCCAAATTCTTGGGCATGGGCCTTGTTGCAATGGTATTATTCGTCGGCGCAACGCTGGCCCAGGGCCTCAGTGCCACGGAACCCGCGTTGACCACCCACACCGTCGCCACGGGACTCGTCCTGCCGGTGTTCGTTTGCGCGCCGCCCAATGACAGCACCCGCTTGTTCGTGCTGGAACAGCATACCGGCAAGATTGTGATTGTGCATCTCTCCGACGGTTCGCTCAGCACATTTTTGACGATCGGCGCGGCCACCACCGGGCAGGAGTTGACGCAGGGCGACGAACAAGGCTTGCTCGGCATGGCCTTTCATCCGCAGTATGCGACGAATGGTTTTTTTTATGTTAACTACACGACCACGGGCGGCAGCGGCGGGCAAACGATCATTGAACGCTATCACACCTCCAGCGCGGAACTCGCCGACCCGGCGAGCCACACGCCGGTGCTCAGCTTCGATCAGCCTGAAACCAACCACAACGGCGGATGGCTGGGCTTCGGCCCCGATGGCTTTCTGTATCTTTCCACCGGCGACGGAGGCGGCGGGAACGATCAGCACGGCACGATCGGCAATGGTCAGGACCGCACAAATCTGCTCGGCAAAATTCTGCGCATCGATGTTAACGGCGGGTCGCCCTATGCGATTCCCGCGAGCAACCCGTATGCGGGATCGGTCGTAAACCGTCCGGAGATCTGGGCATTCGGGCTGCGCAATCCGTTTCGCTGCGCCTTCGACCGCGCGAACGGCAACCTGTGGATCGGCGACGTGGGCCAGAATACGCGCGAAGAAATCGACATCATTCCTGCCGGCGTCGGCGATCGCAATTTCGGCTGGCGCTGCCGCGAAGGCCCCCTCGCCACGCCCAATATTCCGGCTCAAACGCCAGTCACGCCCGCGACCGAGCCGATCTACAATTACCCGCACACCAATGGCAATGCGGTCATCACGGGCGGTTACGTTTACCGCGGATTGCAAATCGCCGGATTGCAGGGCGCCTATTTTTTCACCGATTTCGCAGGCAAACATTTCTGGAGCATCCGTTCAAACGGCACGACGAATTCTGATTTCACCGACCACACAAATGAATTGTCGATCGGCGGCACGATCGGCAATGTCTCGTCGTTCGGCGAAGACGCTGCGGGCGAAGTGTACATGGTCGACTACAGCAACGGACAAATCGTAAAAATCATCAGCGCCGAAAGCACCGGAACCATGCTGATCACCGTTACGCGCCTGTCCTCGCATATTAACTTTGCGCAAACCGGCGCTGACACGCTCATGTTTCAAGCCGCCGTTCCCGCGCAGCCCGGTTTCGATCCGAATGGCAAGCTGCTGACGCTCAACGTCGGCGGTGCCGCAACGACGTTCACATTGGACGCGAAGGGCAATGGAACCAATGCGGCTGGAAGCGCGAAACTGTCGTTCAAAAAAGGAACGCTGACCGGCTTCAGGATCACTTTGCGCAACGGCATGTTTGCGCCGCAATGGCTCGATGAAGGCATCAACCCCGCGGTTGACGCGAGCAAGCAGGACGTGACGTTCGTTATTGCCGCGACTCTCGATACCCAAAGTTTTCAAGCCACCGCGCATGTCGTCTATTCCGCAAAGAAGGGCAAAAGCGGACGATTCAGTTTGTTGAAGTAACCTCAAAATGGCACCGATATTCGCCCCAAACGATTATCCACTGCTTGCATTCCAGAGGGTGCCACTGGTAGGTACTCCTACCAGTGCGGATCGGAGAAGAACGATTGAATTTCAAACTAAACTTCCGTCGGCACGTCAAGCGGCTAACGCGCGAGATCCGTCCCTATTTTCCTATTTTCTCTTGTGACGATTACAGAATTTGTTGTTCAACACCCCGCTCGCCGGGCGGGTAACTCTCGTGACACTCGAATATCGGATTCATTCGGATTGCTTCAAATGCGCGACCAGCGCCTCAACACAGGTCCCGCACACGGCCGTTCCCGTCTCCTCGCGAAGTATTTTGATCGCCATTTCGCGCGGTTGCGCCGGACGGTACGGACGTTCTTCCGAGATCGCCTGGCAGATATCGGCGACGGACAGAATCCGCGTTTCCGTGCTGATTTGAGCGTCAACCAATGCGTTTGGATAACCCTTGCCATCCAGTCGTTCATGATGCGCGCTGGCCCACGCGGCGAGATCGCGAAACGCCGCTACGCGTTGGAGAATGCGTTCGCCCATGACGGTATGTTCGCGCATGAGGCGGCGTTCCTCTTCATTCAAAGCGCCGGGTTTTTCAAGCACTTGGCTCGAAACGCCGAGCTTGCCGATGTCGTGCAGCATCCCGCCGCGCCGAATCTGCCGCAATGCGTCGCCGCGCATTCCCAACTGGGTGGCTATCCCCACAGCTAAATTGGCGACGCCGATGGAATGCCGGTGCGTCCACGGCGATTTGGCGTCGATGACCTGGGCGAAACCTTCGGTGATGAGATCCAGCGACTCTTCGTCGGCAAGGATGGCTTTGTCTTCAGGCTCCAGCAAGCAA
>JANXLS010000532.1 GCA_025355035.1 Planctomycetota bacterium
GCATTATTTCGCTTTGTCGCCAAAAAATTGGAAACCCGCTCGTCTAAAACCCCCGAGCCCATCGGCGGTAGCCCAGCCAGCCCCGGCCGCCAATCCAGTGCCAACGCTTGGTTTGCTGAGCGCTCCAACTCCGCCGCGCTCGCCCGAACGTACGGCGACCCCGACCGCGATGCTTCCAATCCCATGCGCACCAGCATCGCCGCCAACGCCGGATCCAACGCTCGATCCGCAGCCAAACCATCCCCCGGCGAAAACGCCAGTACATAAACCGGCCGCGTTTTCTCATCGACGAACCGTGCCGCCAACGCCCGCCCCGATTCGGAATCGCGCAACAGCGTCGCGAAATCGCCCGTCCGCAAAATTTCATACGCCTTCGGGATGGCGATCGCTGCGTTCCCGCCCGACGCAACTCCACTCGTCAACGCCGATTCATCCCCGCGCTGAACCGTCGGCCATGCAATCAATCTATCACCGACATCAAAATGGCTCTGGTAGCCTCGTTCCGGAGCCACCAACAACGCTGCCCGGCAATCGTCAGGGAATCGCTCTGGAACACTTCCCACATACACATCCAAATCCACATCCGCAGATTCCGCTTGCTTCGCGTCCGACGGTACAAATAGAGCATTCAACGCCAACCGAAACAATTTCTCCAACGCCGCGTGAGGCGCATGGAACCGAACACGAGGCGCATGATCCTCCCGCGCGGCCAATACGACCGTGTCGTCTTCCGGCAACGCATCCGCTATACCGCGCCAGGAAACACGCAACGCCCCGACATGGTCTGCCCCCACACGAAACCCAACCGCGCGTTCCGCACGGGCTCCCAAAGCCACTGCCTGTTCTTCAAGCACCGTCGCCGTCCCGGCAATCAACGCTTCCAGAACAACCTTCCCATCCGCCGCTTGATCCGAGAAATTTGCAACGCGAATCAACACGTGAGCCCCACCGTTCGCCCGGATCGATCCCGCCTCAACAATCCCCACATTGCCAAATGAAGTAGCGGACTTCACTCCAATCCAAGTCAAC
>JANXLS010000571.1 GCA_025355035.1 Planctomycetota bacterium
CCGGAGAACACCCTGCCGGCCATCAAGAAGGCGCTGGAGTCCGGCGTCCACATGCTGGCGCTCGAAATTCAAAAGACAAAAGACGAGCAGCCGATTGTGCTCGCCGATGTCAGCTTGGATCGAACGACCAATGGCACAGGCCGCGCGGCGCGGATGACGGCCAAGGAGATCGGCGCGCTGGATGCCGGCTCGTGGTTCAACGACGAATTCGCCGGGACAAAAGTCCCGCTGCTTTCCGAAGCGATCAAAGCCGTCGGCGAAAAGGCACGACTGTTGCTCGTACTTCCCGAAACAAAAATCGGAACCCCTTTTGCCGACGAACTCCTCAACGTATTGAAAGCCCGCAAAAAACCCGCCGACGACATCCTCGCGTTCAGCGATTCCGACAGCCTCAAAGCGTTCCGCGAAAAAGCGCCCGAGTTTTCGTACACCTTGACGCTCGGCGAAAAAGTCGATGGCTGGGTCTATCTCGAAAAAGCGGCAAAGATGGGATTGAAGTTCGTCCGGCCCCATCGAAGCCAGGTTGACGGCGTCATGGTCCGCCAGGCTCACGCCAAGAACATCGCCGTGATCGTTCATTTCGCAAACGAAGAAGCCGATCTGAAATCGTTGGTCGAACTGCGCGTCGACGGCATCGTGACTGGCCGAGCAGAAAAATTGAAGACTCTGTTGGGGAAGTAAAGCAGTGCCGAGTGCTGAGTGCCGAGTGTCGAGCAAAAAATCGCGCTTTCGCGCGCAGCACTCAGCACTAAACACTCAGCACTATGCACTCAGCACTCAGGACCATCTCATGGCGGCTATGAAGTGTGAAGCGGACAATTGCGAGAACGAAGCCACGGTCCATCTCACTGAGATTCGCGATGGCGTCAAACACGAGATGCATCTCTGCGAAAGCTGCGCAGCCAATAAAGGGCTGCCCGGAAAATCGCATTTCACAATTCAGCAGTTGCTCGCAGGCATAGCAAGCCAGACTCAGGCGTTCGCGCAGAACAAAGCGCGGCGCGGAAAAGATCTGGCCTGTCCATCCTGCGGCACGACGCTCTCGCAGTTTCAATCGTCCGGGCGATTCGGTTGCCCCGAATGCTACGTCGCGTTCCGCGAAGACGTCCAGAATCTCGTCGAAAAAATTCACGACAGCACGCAGCATTGCGGCAAGGTGCCGACGCGAACATCATCCGACGTGGCGATGCAAAAAGATCTGCGGCAATTGCAGGTCGATTTGAAAAAAGCGATCCGGCATGAGGAGTACGAGAAGGCCGCCGCGGTACGCGACAAAATCCGCAAGTTGGAAGAGTGCATGGCGGCCGGCGGTTTGCCCAGCGGCGCGGACGATTCGACGCTGCCCCGCCCGATTTCGACTCATCCAGGCGATCCACCAACTCCCGGCAGCAGCAAGAAGAAAGGGAAATCCGACGCGTAAGTCGATCGCACCGCCGACAATCCCGGCGCGGCAAGCGACTCAACGTTTTTTCGGACGAGTGAATTCATGAATTTGAACGACATGATTCAAGCGCCAGGCGAATGGATGCGCGGCAGCGGACCCGAAGCGGAGATCGTCATCTCCAGCAGGGTGCGGCTGGCTCGCAACGTCCGCGGGTTTCATTTCATCACGCGCATGGACGAGGCCGAGCGCCTCGCCTGCGAGACGCACATTCGCAACCAGATTCAAGCCTCCGGGGTCGCCCTTCCCGGTGCCTATTTTCCGTTGCACGAAATGGAAGCAGTCGACCGCAAGGTTCTCGTTGAGCGGCATTTGATTTCCAAAGAGCACGAAGACGGAACGCATCCGCGCGGCGTGGCCGTGAGCCAGGACGAATCCGTTTCGATTATGGTCAACGAAGAGGATCACATCCGCCTGCAGGTGCTCCAATCCGGATTTCAGTTGCAGGACGCATGGAAGCTTTGCGGCAAAGTCGACGATCAGCTCGAATCGTGTTTGGAATACGCCTTCTCGCCGCAGTTGGGTTACCTGACGGCCTGTCCGACCAACGTTGGAACGGGCGTGCGAGTCTCGGTGATGCTGCATCTCCCCGCACTGGTGTTGACGCGGCACATCGAAAAAGTGTTTCAAGCCGTCTCGAAGATCAACCTCGCAGTTCGCGGACTGTATGGAGAAGGCACTGAAGCCAGCGGGCACTTCTATCAGATTTCCAATCAAGTCACCCTGGGACGATCCGAGATCGAGATCGTCAACAACGTCGAAACGGTCATTCCGATGATCGTCCGCTACGAACACGAAGCCCGGCAAACGCTCTTGGCGAAGGATCGGAAACGCCTGGAAGACCGCGTGTGGCGCGCGTTCGGAATGCTGAAGTACGCGCAGTTGCTGCCCAGCGATGAATCGATGATGCTGCTGTCGTTTGTCCGCATGGGCGTACAACTGGGCTTGCTCAAAGACATGACTCTTCGCGACGTCAACGATCTGTTCGTCTACACCCAACCGGCGCATTTGCAGAAATTGTGCGGGGGTCCGCTTGAACCGAATGAACGCGACATGCGCCGCGCGCGCTACGTCCGTGAAAAGCTGGAACACTTGAAGCTGTAGTTGTTCAGTGTGCGCCACCGCTTTACTCTAAGAACCTACGCTTTTTCCGGGCGAGAGTCCCGGAAAAAGCATAGGTTCTTAATCGCCACCCAACAAAAACGCGTCCCCTATTCAGGACGAGATTTCGCTTTATCAATTCAGTTGAATTCAACAGCGAGCTTTAGAACTTGTAGAGCCAACTGTACATGACCGTGTTTTGCGTCTTGCGGTCGAATGGGTTGTTCAAGTTCGGGCCGCCTAGGCCGGAGGTGCCGCTCTTGCCGTCATCGAAAACGCCTTTGTTCGAATGATCGTGGCGGAATTCCAAGCGCGCAGCAAGCGTGTCGGTCAGGTTATAGTTCAGCGTCACTGTGCCTTCGGTCAGCACCTGACGGATACCCGTTCGCGCACCATCGACGTCATTGAAATATTCCACTCGGGCTCCGACATACCACTTCTTTGCAAACTGGTATTTCGCATATCCAGCCGCACCGTACCACTTGTTGCCACCTTCGGTGGCGAAGTCGCCATTCAAAGCGAGAATCAGTTTGTCGTCGCAGAACGGCTTAAAGATTAAAGTGGTGTCGAGCAAAACACGCGAACGTTTGTCTTTCGATGTGTACAACTGCATCGTGCGTCCGCCATCCAATTGGCCGAGTAACGTGTCACCCTTGTGAAGTTCCTTGAACCCGGGGGTCGTCGGATCGGTTGGATCGCCACCGTTAATCGCATTCGTTGCCGTCAAGAAAGCAAGCCGGTTGTCCTTTGTCTGCTCCACTCCGATCATGCCCGTGTTGACCATCTCAAACCACTTCGTCGGCGTCCAATCGGAGAAAAGCGCCGTCGTCTTGCCGCGGTTCTGATCCTGAAGGTTGTCCCAGCCATTATAGAAGCCCGCGCCAACCGTCCACTTGTTGCAGTCACTGCTTAACACATCATAGGTCATGCGAGTGCCGGTATGCGTGAAAGGAATCGCGTAAGTGAAGAGAAACGAGCGGGACGAATTGATGTTGTCCGCGCCTTCAATTGTTTCGTATCCGGCCCATGTCACGAACTTGCCGAAGTCGCACTTGATACCCTTTTGGTCGCCACACAAAAACGGAATCGGCATGATGTATTCGATGTAGCCTTGCTTAAGATCCGAGTTGATGAAATCGTTGGTTCGTTCAGCCGCAAACGTGATGCGATCTTGCGCCGTGAAAAGCCGCGTGTCGGTGCCGAACGCCAGATCCATGCGGAACCCCGCTTCACCCAATTTCGTCGGGAGGCTGTCGAACGTCAATTCCGCCAAATGCAAATTGTAGCCGTTCGAGTCCGTATCAAATCCGCGCAGATTGTTGTTCTGATTCTTGGGCTGGTTGAAATTGTATTGGAAGCTACTGTCGAGGTATCCCCCGATCTTGATCGGGCGGCTGCTGGTCACGTTGACGGCCGCCTGCGTGTCATCGGCTTTTTTAATGGCTTCATCGACTGCGGCATTCGTGGACTGCGAAACGTTTGCCCGGCGTTCCAATTCCGCATTCTTGGCTTCAAGCGCGTTGACACGATCCATGAGCTGCTTCATCATGTCGGCATCGGCAGCACGAGCACTCAAGCCAAAGCTCAAACAGATCAGCGCGAGAACAGTCCCTAAATTCCTGCATTGAACCATGTTGTTCACTCCCTTGAATTTCGTTCAGCAAAGAACCTGTCGCCGTCGCACTCCCGCAACAATAAATTTAAATCCGAACACAGCATCGTACTAAAAATACGCTCATTTGCTCTTTGACGCATGTAACGAATGGTCTAAGCTTAGGGCATTCAGCATCGATGTCAAGTCAACCTTCAATTAAATCGAAAAATACCAAAACTTTTCAACTTCTTGGCCGGACCGAATGACGCGCATCCCATACAGCCGCACGCTCTCTATTCCGTCGGCGCAATGCCAAATGACTCCCATTCTCCCGTCGCAATTTCCCATTCCATCAATTTATTATCGGAACATCCACTCATTCTTTCCTCGACTTCTTGAACAAATGACTTGAGTACTTTCTCAGAACCTTCCGCCAAAATTTCAACACGTCCGTCGCTTTGAGCTACCGGATAAATCCCCCGTGCCAAGATGCGCCGGGCAAGCGGGACGAGAAAGACGAGCGCGGTGTATCGGAAGCCAACGCCTTGGACGGATCCGGAGAAAAAGACTCGAAATCGTTTGTTCATCACCCACTCGCGCGCCGCTCACGGTTTGCTGTCGATAATTTCACAGTTGCACGGCGGCTTGCGTTCCGGGATTAGCCGGAGTCGACGATCCGGCTCAGGCTTCGGATCGGTCCGGTAGACGCGGCTTTTATTCAGCGGAAAATCCTCGCAACTTGGGTCCGCGTCCGGAGCGCCCCGCGGCATCTGTTTGCGGCCCAACGATTCCGGTAGGTGTGATTCGATTTCGCCGCCCAGCGAACGCCCTTCGAGATCAATGCGCCCCGTCGCTTTGCCGACGACAACTTCCAGTCGCGCCAGATCGACTACATAATTGAGCATCGCAGTGATGAAATTGTTCTTCGCCTGAATCAAATCGTTCTTCACGCTGACCACCTGAAAGCTGTCCTTGAATCCGTTTTTGAAACTAATGAATGTCGCTTTCACCGTCAACTTGGCTTGTTCCACACGCAACGCTTCGATCACGATCGTCTTCTCCGCTTCGCGCAACGTTCGCATGATCTCGCGAACATCGGCGTGCACGGTCGTCCGGACGCGCTTGAGATTGATCTCCGTCTTCTGCAAGTCAAGCAGCGCCTTTTCGTACGACGCGCGGTCGGCGATTTTGCCCCAGGGAATCGACGCATTCACGCCGACGGTCCAATTGTTGGAATCCGACGACGTGTTGGCCGCGCGCAGTTCTTTGCCCGTGTAATTGTGCCCATAGGAGCCCACGAGATCGACCTGATACCCCAATCCGTTTTTCGCCAGCATCGTTTGGATCTGCTGAATCGCCAGCGTGCGCCGGTTGTTCAGCAAGTCGATGCGGTTGTTCATCGCTTCATCCAGCACCTTCGATTCGTTGAAATGCTGAGCTTTGAAAATGACTTTCAGTTCGCCGTTTTTTTCGCCGATCGAGCCATCTTCGGTCGTCTTGCGCGTGACCAGGTACACGATGCCTTCGTTTTCGTCGGACTCCAGAACGTCGACAGTTTTCTCCACCGCCGGCATTTCTTCCGGCGGAATATCGCCGAAATCCACGCGATTCACCGCAACGAGAATTTTCTCCTCAAGATCGACATCCATTACTTCCTTCAATTTATCGTACGCCGCTTCAAGTGCGCGGTCGTTGACAACGAGATCAAGCTCACGCGTTCGCAGTTGAAGCTTGGCCTGCGAAACATCCAGTCGCGTTTCGTTGCCGGCTTTCTGCCGCGCTTCGGTGAATTCCAGAAATTTGCGCGCGGACGCAATCGATTCCCGCAACACATCGCGCTGCTGAAGTTGCTGAATGACCGCTGCGTAGTCGCTGCGCACCTGAAAAATCAGGCTTTGCGTATCCAACTCCAAATTGCCGCGCGCAATCAAGCGATTGATACGCGCCGTGCGCATCTGCGCCAAGCCAACGTCCGTCCCGGCACCTTTCCAAAGCGGCTGCGAAACATTCGTCGATACGCTGCGCTCCGCATTGTTCCAATTCGCTCGCGTTTCGTCGTACGCAAAATTCAGTTTTGTG
>JANXLS010001000.1 GCA_025355035.1 Planctomycetota bacterium
CTTCGTCTTCAATCAATTGCAACTGAGCGCCGCGCGCTGGAGCCGGTTTCTGATTGGCGCGTCCCCGCTTCATCGGCCAGTATTCGCTGAAGACTTGCAGCGCTGGGCCGAAGCAGGAGAGATACAAATCCACGCCGCCGATGCCTTCTTCCTGAAACTGCGCGACGCGTTTGCGCACGACTTCGACAACCTTCGGCTCGACATCTTCCCAGTAGGTGACCTCGGCGTCGGCGGCCACTGGCGGGCGCGGGCGACAGACCAGGAAGATGGTGCTCTTGGCCGCGTTCTTGTCTTTGATGTGCAAACTGCCTTCGGCTTCGGTGTTCACCGGCCAGCTGGCGGTGATGGTGAACCCGGCGTCCACCAGGCCCTTGGCCAGCGCATCCCACGCGCCAGTAGCCTTGTGCGTGAACATCAGCACCATCAAGCCATCGGGCTTCAGCACGCGGCGCTGTTCGGTGAAGATGGCCTGCATGCGTTCCTGATAATCGCGCGACGCCCGTTTCTTCGCGCCGCCGCTGCCTTTGACTTTGGAGAAGTCGCGGAACTTGGCCGAATTGGCGACGGCCTCGCGGTCCTTGTCGGTGAGGTAGCTGCTGAACTGCTCGGGGTAGAGCAGCCCCGCGGTGCGCTTGAGCCAGACGTAAAAGAAATCCGCCAGTTCGGCATACATCACGTTATCATAATACGGCGGGTCCATAACCACAGCGTCCACGCTGGCGTCAGCGATGTGCGGGAGACTGTCGCCGGAGCCGCAGGTGATGATAATTGGAGCAACTTCGGCGATAACGCGTTTAAAAGGTTTTTTGGAAGCGAAAAGGCCGTTGGCATCAGCGTCGGATTCAACTGCATCATCACCGGTCAACCCGACTAATTTTTCAAGGGCCTCGTCCACTTGTGACATCGCCCACTTATATGCCGTACCAGTAATCGCCGGAGCCATTTCCGCATAGCTCCACTGGAACGCGAAATTGTGACGATTGAATGTGTTCGCGATCACCTGGCGCGTGGGCATCCAAATTGACATGCGCGAGTTATAGTTTAATAATTTGTCCATCGCCAAACATACATACGATAAGGCGGCGGCGTCGATTTCCGAAACACGCCCGTCCTTTTGACAAGAATTAAAAACCTCTTGAAAAGCCGCAACGGATACACAGTGTCCGAAACGCTGGCGCGGAGAAAAAAGATCCGTCCAACGGGTCATGCCATACATTCGATGTCCACGGTCGTAATTCGAAACGAGGTCGATTTCTTCGTCAGGGAAAATTCCTTTTGCTTGCCAATCCGGAACGCTTTCCGATAGTAAGTCAGAAATCGCCGACGATGGATCGTCGCGATCAGTCGGTGCCCGAAAGAAATGTTCGGACTTGATTTTGGCTCGACCTGCTTTTGTGTAGCCAACAATTTTCTCTACCCGATAAGCGATCGCATACAGTTGTTCGCCCATCTTCCCGCCTGTAGCCTGCGCTTTAATTTCAACGCCGTCGATAACCCTCTCGCAATCTGTAAACGGGCAGGAAGCGTCACCCCCGCTTACTGTTCCTGGAACGGGTTCAGTTTGGTTCACAATTTCGAATCGAACTTTTCTTGACTCACCCTTACCATCGACGGTGACGAGCCTTGCCTGTGTTCCTTTGTTGTCCAACCGCCAGTTGGGAGAAAGCGGGATGACGCCACCGCAATAAGGGCATGTAATGGTTCTCGCCCAGAGGTAACCGTCGATCCAAACACCTTCTTTTTCACTTGGAAATGCTCTTTCATAAGGTGGCGTCGCCAAGCTCACAAATTGAGCTGACAACTCTCTGAATCTACTCAGCAACTGCGTCCCGAATTTTTTGGGAAATTCGACAGTTGTTTTCAGCACCAGCCATGCGACTGGATTGAGATCGTTCGCCAGAGTCAAACAGCCAAGGCGTGTCGCTTCAAAAGGCACGCTTCCACCGCCAGATGTTGGGTCAAGGACTACGGGCGCTGTTTTTCCAAAACGAGCTCGTAACGCAGTGATCTCTTCGTTGGTCGGCGAATATTTAAATGCGCGTTCATAGCCATAAATATTGCCGCCTAGGTCTTCACGTTCGCCTGTCTCGGGATCAACATTTTTGGCCGCCGCCGCCATGCGCGCTTTTGCCGCGACCGGGTCGCCATGAATCCCCAACGTGTGCATAAAAATTTTGTGATCGGCATCATGCGGCAGAAGCGCACCGAGGATCGCGGCGCGGCTGGCGACCAGCGGACGGCGCGCCCACCACACGTGAAGATAATAAACCGGAGGCAGCGCTATCATCATTCGCCGCTCGCGAACCGACTCCTCGCTGAGCGCCGCAATCGGCAGCCATTCCTCAATCAAACGGCGCGACGGAGCCCCGCCCGCCGCCTTCGTCGTGTGTGGCATTTAAAAAGCCCCGATCCGAAACAAAAAGACGCGCGACACTGTAATGCCGCGCGGGGGAGGTGCAAAGGAAAGGAAAAGTTTCGGCGCAGATCAATCGATATGCAGCAGTTCATCGAGTTCCGAATCGTGCACGATTGCTTTTTTCATGAGCGCGTACGTCTCATCAGGAAACTTCATCTCTTTGTCTTTAACAAAATCATACCCCGCGCCTACGTAAATGCGGAGGACGTTCTCTTCAACAAGTCCCCATAAAACGACGTGCGTGCAATTTGCCGAGCGCGCACAGGTTTCAGCCCATCGAATGAGGTTTGCGCCGATTTTGCCGCCTTTTGCGCTTTTATCCACTGCCACCACGTCGATCAGAATATGGCCGTCGTCCAACAGTCTGTAGGTGATGTAGCCTAATGGCTTACTGTCGCGCTCGTAGACGTATGTTTTTCGCCGGTTATCCGCCTGCAAATCATACCAGAGTTCAGGCCACCCAAATTTATTGATCGACGCGACGCCACAATCAATCGGTGCGGCGCCGATATCTTTTTCTTCCATGGGCCGCAAGCAGCCGGAGCGCATGATTCGAAGATTGGGAATACGTTGCAGCAGGAAGTAGGCCCGGTCATGCCGGTCTATTAAAAGCCCGAATAGATTCGGTATCAGTACCGAGCTTTGCTTAACGACCAAACTGTAGGTCGTAACGCATTTGGGCTTTAAAGCCTCAACGTGTTCTACGGCTTTCCGCATCGTGTTGCCGGAGTGCACGGCGCTATCGATAATCAAAACAGTCGCGCCTTCGATCACAGCTTCAGCGTTGTCGTCTGGCGCAAAACTAAACTGCTTTGTGTTGCGATCGTAGTCGCACCGTACCTGATCGCATTCGTGAGCCCATTTTAAGCTGGTCTCATTGATGTTTATCAGATGATAGGCAAGTTCGTTTCCTGAAGCGCCGATGGAGACCAAGACGGTCGGCCGATCATGCTTCTTGGTCTCCAACAAACGCATTGACAGATCAAGCATGTAACCCTTGACCTGCTCTGAACTCAGAAAATAGGTATACATCGAGGCATTAGGCTCCCCGATGCATGCGCGGAATGCCGATGGGATACTCTTCCGCCATCTCACCCATCATGTCGTAGTAACAGTCGCTGCACATATATCCCTTGTGCGTCTCGCGACACCCCGTGATCGCCTCTTGCAGCACGATTTCGCATTCTGCGCAGTTACTCGTCTTTGTCAGCTTCAGCCGATCTTCCGGAGTCTTGTACTTCAGCAGCTCACTCAGTTTCATGCCACAACCCCTTAAACTCCCCCACTATAAAGGAGATTGCTTTTAAATCCGATAAATCTTAATTTCGAAATTCAGAAGTGGACGGAAAAACCTATCCTTTATCGGCTGAATGTCAAGAACTTTGCGAAATAATCGAAAGATTATTTTATCCTACTCTTTTCAACCGCATTGAGAATACAAAGTTTGCAGTTTCCTGGATAGTGCATTTTTGACGAATCCAATGTAAAAATGCAATTCACGCCGTCGCCATCAATATCCGCAGCGCTGCCAACACCCGCCGAGGGTTAACGCGGTGCACGGCCATGCCCATCCAGTAACCCGCTTCTTCCCGCGGCATTTTCTCGATGCCTTCGACCACTTCGCGGATGCGCTCTTCGCTGCGCATTGGAGCAAGCACGCGGAAAAGCAGTGCGAGATTCAGCGCTAGGTCTTCATCAAGCGGGAACGATTTCGTCTCGCCGTTGCGCAAATGCGGTAGGCTAATCCCGGATTGGCGCAACCGGCGTAGCAGGCGCGTTTCGATTAGCAGCAGGTTTCGGCCGTGCAGCCCGGCGATGCGCTCCGGCTGAAGCAGCCGCGGCGTGGCAGGGCTCGGGAGCTCCCAGACTTCGAGCTCCGTGTTGCCGTCAGTCAGGCCCGTCAGGCGTATCTCATACTGCGGCCGGGCGTCGTGTTTCTTAAATAGCGCGGCGCGCGGCGCGGTGGCGACGGCAATCATACGGACTCCTTTCCGGCTTCGGCGGCATGTGCTTCGACGTACGCTTCGCCGCCGCCGTGCTTGACCATCGCGTTCGTGAATTCGGTGGCCTTGTCGTCCTGAGTCAATAGCGGCGACTTGAATTTCAATTCAAACTCTCCTTCGAATGACACGTTCGTGGCCGTGCGCAATTGCGGCTCAAGGAAACTTTTGATCTGGCTGGCCTTGTTCACATTTCCCTTGAACTGGACCATGAACTCAACCAAACCTTCACCCTCGATCGACGATTGGAACCGGCACGTCGTGTCGGCGTTCTGATGCGTCGCCGCGGACTGATATACAGCGAATGCTCCTTTATAGTCGAAGAGCCGGATCATGATCGACGCTAACCGTTGCACTTTAGCCTTGCGACATTTGTCGAACAATTCAACCAAGGCCTGCCGCAGCGGCCCTTCGGCGAACAACTCAGGCGGCGGCGTAACAACCACCTTCGCTCCAGTGCCACCATCCCCGGTTCCAGCGCCGCTAGTGCCAGTGCCCATGCCACCGCCACCGACCTTACCTGGTCCAACACTGGCACCACCGCCGCTTTCACCGGGCGAAACCAGTTCTGGTTCTTTCCGCGGCCACAGCTTCAATTCCTTCGCCTTTGACATGATGTATACGAAGGCGTTTTCGGAAATTTCAATTGAGGGCGCAGGATCGCCAGGACCCCACACCTGATCGCCTTTTTGGTAGATAAAATTGCTCTGCTCAATGCCCAGCCGGATGCAGGCAATCAACGGATCGTCGCCCAGCAACATCGACAACTTCGGCGCGCGACGGAATTCGTTGCGCAACTCCGAGGTGGTCAGTTTGCCTTTAATCTTCAGGGGCGTCTGATCACGAACAAATGTCGGGGCGTCCGGATTGTCACCCGAACACAAGAGTTTCTTCTGCTCGCGAAGGGCGCGTCGGATGATCGCCTGGCCTTGGCCGGGGCTGTATGACACTTTTTCAAGTTCCAGCGCGGTGTGGCCCAGCTTCGCGTCGCCGCCGCCGACCGGCGTGTGGCTCGGATAGAACATGTGCCGGTAGCACTGCGCAATGGATTGTGCCACAGCGGTGATTGATTTGGCGTATTCTTCGCGGACTTTACGCTGCTGGTAATCCGCAAGGCTCTGCATGATCGCCGCGTCCTGGATCGCGTTCAACGCGAGGCGACGGCGGATTTCATTCTTCATGTCATGGCGCTGGCGGTCGTCGGCCACGAGAAACACGAGGTTGTTTTGCAGCGCGCGCAGTTCTTCGTTCACACCCTTTCGCGTGGCCATCCGCGCGAGTTCCTGGGGCAGTTCGTTAAGCGCGGCACTGACCGAATAAGCGTCGTAGTGAAGCACGACGAGGAACGGGCGTCCGTCGCCGATTTCATCCGGGACCTGGTAAGCGCCCGCGGGAAACGCAACTAGCTCGAATTCTTTGCCTTGGTAGAGCAGCTTGATCTGGCTGTTGAGCTCATCCCGGAGTTCATCTGGAGTCACATTGTCACGCATGGCGCGGCTGACGATCTGATTGAGATTGGCTTCCGTCCGGAAGCGCATCGGCGCGCCGGGCCGGTCATCAAGATAAAGCGATTCAGCCGCGAAGTTTTTTCGAGCTGCTTCGACGAATGACGGTTCAAGGCCGGGCGAACATATGGACCAGCGCAGCCGCTCCGGCTTGACGCCTTGAGCGTTGTCCGTGTAGGCCATTGAGTTGATGAAGATCGTCCGCGCGACGTAGGACGTGGCGGGTGGCTGGCCAGGAAATTTGTCGCGATCAATCTGCTGGGCGATGGCGGGTTCTTTCCCGGTCGCCGCGGCGGCATCCGTGGCCAGCACCGGCGAATAAGCATTGCGTTCCAAGCGCGTCGTCAGCTCATCACGGATGGGCTCAAAGGTCGGATCTATATGGTGCGGGTGAATCGCGTACGTGTCAGCAGGCTGCGATTTCCATAGGTAATGGGCCGTGCGGGTGAGCAAGCGCAACATGCCGCGTGTACGCTGGAATGTGGACAAGCTGCTGACTTTTTCCGTGAGGACGTTCAACAATTCCGGATGGAATGGGTAGCCCCGGCGAAACTGTTCTCGGATCTCCGCGCTGACGGCATCGGCGGAAAGTGATTCTTTATTTCGATCCCATAAACTGAAATATGCATCCAAGACCTTGTTCGCTTTGGTCGTATCAACGGATTCA
>JANXLS010000672.1 GCA_025355035.1 Planctomycetota bacterium
AGATGACATGATCAAGGCGCTGAGCCGCGAATACAACCGCGCGCGCCAGAGCAAGATCACCCAGGAAATCGCCGAAATCGTCGGTGGAGCGAACGCGCTGTAATCGAGTGAGTGCAGGAATCGTGGGTATCAGCATGACGAACAGACTTCAATACGGTTTTGCCTTGGCGCTCCTGCTGTGCGCCGGCGTGTTGTACGCGGAAGAAGCGACCAAGCCAGCGCTGTTCGACGCCGTATTGGTCTCCGAAGGCGACAGTAAAATACAGGCCGTGAAAGTCGTTCGTGAGTGCAATGGAATGGGTCTCGCCGATGCGTTGAATTTGGTCAAGAGCATTCCTAAAACAGTCAAAGCCGGAGTCACGAAAGAAGAAGGTGAAAAAATAATCAAGGTGTTTGAACCCAACCACGCCAAAGTTGAATTGCGTGACGCGAAGAATGCCGTCGTTACAAAATCGGCTGAAGCGCCGGTTGTGTCGGGCAAATTTGCAGTGGTGTTGAAAACGGTCAAAAATAAGATTCAGGCCATCGTGATCGCTCGGGAGATGACTGGATTGGGTTTGGCTGACGCCAAAAAATTGGTGGAATCCGCGCCCGTGACATTAAAGGATGGATTAACGAAGGATGAAGCTGAAAAGTTTAAGCGCAAATTGGAAGCGGTGGAATCAGAAGCTGAAGTGAAGGAAAGCGGCAAATAGATTTTTTGCAGCGCATACAAGGGAGTTCTATAGTTCATGGCGAACATGGGTAAAGTCGTGCAGGTGATCGGTTCCACGCTGGATGCCGAATTCAGTCAGGATAAATTGCCGGACATCTTCAACGCGTTGGAGGTCCACAACCCCGCGACGGGCCAGAAGCTTGTCTGCGAAGTTGAACAGCACCTCGGCCGAAATCGCATCCGCGCCGTCGCGATGTCCTCGACCGACGGCATCGTCCGCGGTACGGAAATCCTCGACACCGGCAAGGCGATCAGCGTGCCCGTGGGTGTTGCAGCGCTCGGCCGTATCCTCAACGTCCTCGGCGAACCCGTTGACGGCTGGGGTCCGATCCAGACCGGCGCGACGTACTCTCCGATCCACCGCGAAGCGCCGGACTTCGACCAACTGATCGATTGAATTAGCTATTGCAGTCATCCCACGGCATAATTTACTTGTGTTATTTTAC
>JANXLS010000674.1 GCA_025355035.1 Planctomycetota bacterium
TTCTTGAGCAGCCGGAACGTTCGCGTTGAAGATCAGCGCCAGAATGAAGACGAGTTTTTTCATGATCGAAGAGTCGCCGTGGGATTTGGAGTGCAAAGCGGGACGCCTGCGGGATGGGAACAAAAAAGGCGGGTTAAAACCCGCCCCTCTCGCCGCCCGGCATGTGCGCCGCGCGAAACGTCTGAATTGTTTATTTTCCGCCGGTGATGCGTTCGCGAGAGGGCTGCAATCCGCATTCGGTGATCTTTAGCTTCAAGCAGGTGTTGAAGATAGGAATCACGTCTTTGAAGATGACCTTGCCTTCGTAGGAGATGCGCACGGAATATTTCGACGGATCATGGCCTTCGACCAGCGAACCGAGCGTCGAGTTGATCGAGTTCACGTCCTGCGGTTGGCCGGCGTTGATCTTGTACCACGGTGCGGATTCGGCGCTGTCACGGCTGACAAGGATCGAGACGGCCGTCGTTTCCTTTTGGATCGGATCAGCCGTCGCTTTGCCCGCGCCGCCGGGGGGGAGTTTGTGCGGGAGGATCAAATCTTCGCCCGTTCGCACTTTGAACGTCAGCACGAAGAACTGCGTGACGAGAAAGAACGAGTCGATCATGAAGTACACCCATGGCCGGTCGCCACCGTGCCCCATGTCGTCCCCACCGTGATCACCGCCGCCCATCTTTTTCTTGTGAGACATTTTTCAGTTGCTCCTTCAATCAATCCTGCTTCACTCTCAAAATCGTCCGTTCGTTTCACTTCTGGATTTCTAAATTTTTTCGCGCGTCGGTTGCAATCCACACTGCGTAATCTTCAAATGCACGCACGTATTTAAAATCGGCATCACGTCGTCAAAAATCACCTTGCCATCGTATGCGATCCGCACGGAGAACATCGATGAATCTCGCCCGGCGGACAATTCAACCAATCGAGTATTCAACGTCTGAACGTCCATCTTCTCACCACCGTTTATCCGATACGTCGGCGTTGAAAAAGACGAGTCACGATTGACTGCAATCGCGACTGGAACTACAACACGTTCGCGCGGACCTGGACAACCCGGTTGCACGAATTTCTGCGGCAAAACCACATCGTCGCCCGTCTTCATTCGGAACGTCAGAACGAAAAACAGGGTCATCAGGAAAAACGAATCGATCATGAAATAGACCCACGGACGTTCGCCGTGCAGTCCAACGTCACTTGCCTGCTTGCTGCCGCCCTTCCAATTCCTTCGAAACATGTTGTTTCTCCTGTGAATGAAGGGGCTGCGTTCAAGTCCGGCCGATTACTTGCCTTTTTTCGGTTCAGCCGCTCCGTATTGAATGTCGTTCAATCCCAAATTCGCGATGGTGTACAACACTTTCTCGGCTTCGACCATCGGACACATGGCCGGGATGCGCAGCTTGACGGGAATGTCCCATGTGCCATCCGCTTTCTTCTTCGCGCGATTGTGCGACGATTCTTCGTCGATGTACTTCGCGAGATGGTCCTTCAGCGACTTGCCTTCGTCGTCGTTGGCGTGCTTTGCGGCGTTGAAGACGATCGAATACGTCCCGTTTTTTTCGAGCTGTTCCTTCTCGGTGTCGTATTGCGGCTTGATCTGAATGACGATGCGTCCCGAAGTCGGAAGGCCCCATTCCTTTTCGCTCTTCGCTTCGCTGGCCGTCGGCAATTTAAGACTGGCGATGTTGGAACTCGCTGTCGTGTCGCCGACGATGATCAAGAACATCAAAAGCAACGAGATGATGTCGATCAACGGCACCATGTCGACTTCCACATTGTTAATTTCTGGTTTTTTCATGACGTTGAATGCCTCTCCGAATAGAACTCTCGATCCGATACTTCTGCAAAACTCAACCGCGTCGAATTGTTATTTACTGTCACGGTTCGCAGCCGTCGCGTATTGAATGTCTGACATTTGCATGCTGGCGACTGCGTTTAAAACCTTTTCAGCTTCACTCATCGGACACATTGCCGGGATGCGCAATTTGACCGGAATGTCCCACATCCCGTCGGATTTCTTCTTCGCGAAACCATGCGACGATTGCTCGTCGATGAACCTTGCCAGATGATCCTTCAAGGACGTGCTGTCATCGTCAATCGAATGCTTCGCTGCATTAAACAGAACTGAATAGGTTCCGTTCTTTGCACACTGTTCATTTTCGTTCTCGTACTGCGGCTTCACTTGCAAGACGATACGCCCAGCGCCGCACCAATCCCCCTCGCTCTTCGCTTCGCTCGCCACCGGCAATTTCAAGCTGGCGAGATTCGAGTTAGAAGTCGTGTCCCCGACGATGATCAAGAACATAAGCAGCAAAGAAATGATGTCGATCAACGGCACCATATCCACTTCGACGTGATTCAGCCTAAGTTTTTTCATGATGATCCACTCTCCAGGGTCCGTAACACAGAATCAACCGATTTGAGTACTGACGCTTCGAGCGAGACCTCATCATTGCAGCGCCAGGTGCGCTGCAACTTTGAACTTTGAACCGCCGTTTACGCCGCTTCTTCGTGGCCGGCTTCGGAGGTCGTGATGCGGATCATTTCGTTGACGTCATTGACGATTTCGTAGATCACCTTCGTCGTGATCGTCTTCAGGATGAACGAAACGACCAGCAACGGAATGGCGACCATCAAACCGGTGAACGTACACACGAGCGCGATGGAAATACCCTTAGCCATTTTGTCGGGCGTGATTTCGGAACCGCCGGCGGACATGGCGGAGAACGTTGCCATCATGCCGACCGTCGTGCCCGTCAAGCCCAACATCGGGGCGATGGCGGCGATCAGATTCAGCGTACCAATCTTGTTCATGACCTTGTTGGTTTCGATTTCACCCATGTCCGACATGGCGCCTTCCATGGCTTCCTTGCCGTACTGGTGGTTGTTCAACGTCGCGGTTGAAACGGCACCGAGGAAGGATCCATCGGCTTGGGCCGCATCCAACGCGCCCTGAACATCGCCTTGGGAGCAGAGGTCGAGCAACTGGATGGACAATTCCGGCGGTCGGAGCAAATGCGCGCGAATCGTGACGAGTGCCTGCAAGCAGAGCGCCAAGCCGGCGATGGACACGAACAACAGGATGTACTCCATGAATCCTGCGTCTTTCATATTGTCCAACAACGTCGGCGGAGCTTTGCCGGCACCTTCACCATCGGCGAGTCCGGTTACACCCATCAATAGGACAACGCACACCGCCATCGCTACGGATTTCCAATTTGCTTCAATCCACTTCTTCATCTGCTTCTCCTCGTTAAATTTTCCCCACCCGGCGAACGCCGTTGGGAAGACGTTTTTTAAAGTTCGGGTTTATTCGTGGTGTTGTTGAGACGGCCTAATTATCCATATCCCATTTCTCATATTCCATTGAACGGCAACAGCAATGTCATTTCGATCGCGCGAAAAAGGAAAATGAGAATCGATAAGTGGAAAATGGAAAATAATGTTAAAGCGTTCAAATTCATCGGCGATGCACTTATTAAAGCGCATCGCCGAGTTTAAAAATCTACTTCACGTCGTTGCCCGGATTCAACTGGGCGTAGCGGTAGTACACTTCGAGGCAGAGGCAGCCAAGCGCGGTTTCGCCGACTCGGCCCCATTCGGTGCTGTACGTTCCGACCGGGTCCCAGCTACCGGCGTCGTCGCCGTCTTTGCGCTGATTGGTGACCAAAGCGACCTTGAGCGCTTCGTTCCACTTCTTCCACACGTCGCCGCCCTGCTGGAAGACGCAGAGTGTGCCGTAGTACCAGTAGTACAAATCGACGCCGCCACCGTTGCCGCCCCAATTCGGGACGCCGCCCTTGGACACGAAACCTTCGACACTGGCCTGCAAATCTTCCTTCTTCCAACCCATGAACTGGCGGCAGAGACAGCCGATGGCAGTCAAGCGGTGTGAACCTTCAGTGCCCTTGGCCATGTAGCTGTACGTCGACGCAGGAGCGTAACCCGGATCGCCACCGGCCTGTTTGTGTTCGACCGAATCGAGGTACTTGATCGCGCCGTCAAACGACGCGTGATTGACGTTGAGACCGGCGACTTTCGCCGACTTCATCGCCATGACGAACCAACCCGTGACGGACGTATCGCCTTCCATTTTCGGGTGATAGCGCCAAGCCAGCTTGTCGGAACCTTCGCCAGCCTGATGCGTTTCGGTGCAGTAATTGATCGCGCGCTGAGCCGCATCGCGTGTTGTCGGAATGTTGGCCATTGCAGCTGCTTCGGCCATCGAGAGCGACGCGATAGCGCCGGGGTAACCTTCACCGCGGTGTCCGCCGGCGTCGGTCGTGTCCCAGATCAATCCGTTGGCGGCTTGCTTGGTCATCAACCACGCTACAGCCTTCTTCACGTTATCTTTGTATTCACCGACTTTTTCGGAATGACCGGCACCCAGAAAGGCCAATAGCGCCAGACCCGTGACAGCCGTATCCGTCTTTTCGCCAGCGGCGTATTTCTTCGCATCCCAGTGGCCGTCAGCTTCCTGATGGTAGGCCAACCAGCGCAACGCGGCATCAACACCGGATTCCGTGGCCTTCGAGCCGCCGTGGCGTTTGACCATCAACTTGCGTCCGCCGCCGCCTCGACTGCCGAAGCTGCCGTGGCCCGAACCCGTGTCGTTTCCAACACCCGTTCCCTTGCCGCCGCCCCATCCGCCACCGCTGCCCGGGCTGCGAGCCGCACCGGCACCGATCACGTCTTCAAGCGTCGCGCCACCTGAACCGCCGCCGCCCGCTGCATCGTCGCTGCCCTTGACGCTGTGGAACATGTGCGCGTCGGGTGTGCCGAAGGCGCTGTGGGTGTCGGGGCGGTCGAGGTTGATCGTTTCAAAATGGTCGCCGATTTCGGCTTTTTTCAGAATGTCCGGCGGGACTTCGATCGTTGACATTTCCTTCGAGGTCGGGTCGGTCGGATGCGTGTCGCGGTCCGACATCAACGCCGTCTTCATTTCTTCTTTGGGTTTCTTTTCGTCCACCGCTTCGACAGGGCGGGAGAGCGTGGTGACCGTCACCAGCGGTTCGCGCTCATCGGTGTCGAGGTTGTAAGCGATCGACATCATGTAGGCCAAAACAATCAGCAGCACATGGAAGACGACCGACACCAGCCACCACGGTGCCTGGCTGGTCAGCGTGTGCAAAAAAGGGTCGCTCTGACCGGCTTCTTCAGGGACCATTTCGTCGACCTGTTCGTCGATCTGATTTTCCATCGTTTCGTTTCGCATGCGCCTGCCCTTTCGTAATAAAATGAGCTGCGTTGATCTCCGCAACATGCAGCGGTCCCGCAATCCATGGCTTGTTTTGGTGCGACCGAATCTGGCCTAACTGTCCGTCCACTAGGCATAACGGAATTCGACGATGTTACTTGCACTCAATTTTAAGAATCGAAAAAGAGTTAACCCGCTAATGAAGGATGCTTTATAGGAATTTTCAGAAAATTGCGCAAGAAAAATATTAAAGAAAGTGAGTTTTTTTCGACATGACGGGAGGAGATGGGGAGGAAAGGGTCGACACTGCCGAGTGCCGAGTGCCGAGTGCCGCGTGCTGCGTTTCAAAGGTTGAAGTGCTGGGG
>JANXLS010000695.1 GCA_025355035.1 Planctomycetota bacterium
CGGAAAAGCCGAAAGGTCCCGAACACAATGTCACGCTGATGGAAGAACCTGGCGTAATCGACCTCTTCAACACGGCTGCCAAGAACCGTGCGCTCGCTGAAAAAGATCCCGCCGTCTGGAACGATTGCATCACAGCCTACGCAACGATTCTAAAGAAATATTCGAACACCGTTTACCTCGATAAATGGGAAGGTGCGGACAAAGATCATCCGCTCACGGCGTACAAGAACGGCCTTTATAAATCGACGCGCGAACGCGTCGCAGCAGAGATCGCATCCCTGCCGCCAGCGGGTTTGGAAGTCTATCGCGTCGTCAACGAATCGGCGGCCAAAGCGTTGTACCTCGACGGCAAACAACAGTTCGACGAACGCAAGATGGAACAACTCGCCCGCGATTACGTTCAAACGGCGTCGAGCAACGACGCGATGGCGTGGCTGGGTGAAGTCGCCTACGAACGCGGATCGTCGCGCGATGCATCTGAACGTTTGCGTAAAGCCGCGTTGAATCCGGGCAAGACCGGAACGCCGATGAGCGTTCTGGCGCGCTTGATGCTGGCTCAACTTCGACTGGCTGACAAGGCCGGCGCGGAGAAGACGCTCGCGGCAATTGAAGTTGCGCTCAAAGATCCTGCGAAGGGCGCGTTGCAAATCGGATCCGATTCCGGCCCGGCGGCATTTTTGAAATTAAAATCGCGCGTCGAAGCGGTGGGTGGCAACACAGTCGCCCCCGATCTAGCCGACGCCAGCGGCGATTGGACGACCTACTACGGCAACGCAACACACTCGCAGATCGCTCAAGCCCGCGATTCGCGCGGATTGCGCAAATGGTCACTGAGTATCAACGACTTGCTTTACGGCAAAAACACCATTCCGGCGGAGAACGATAAAGTGGTCGGCGAAGATGGCACCCCGATGCACGACCAGTCGATCAATCAACAACTGACGGTGAAGGACGGCTATTTCTACGTCAATAACGGGCGGGTCTATACGGCCTATCCGATCGCCAATCCTGTTCCCGGCAACCCCGTCACGAAAGAAGCGGGAACGGCGAAATTTCAACTGCCTTCCGAAAACGCAAAAACCCCGCCCACCACGCCGCCCAAGAATACACGCAACAGCATCGCTCAGGGTAATTTCGTAGCAGCAACGGCCATCGTCCAACATCCTTATTTCACGACAATGGCCAATGGTCGAGTCTTTGGAATTCTCGGCCAGGAATCGTTCGCTCAAGGTTTCAACTCCATGCGCGGCATGTGGGCGTTTCGCGGTCGAAATGGTAACGGCGGGGACGATCAGAAACAATACGGCCCATCCAATTATCCGGTCTGTTTTGGGCGCGTGAAAGAAGGCGGCGAGACCGTTCAAGTGTGGTCGTTGAAACCCGGCGAAGCCGCGTTCAACGGGCACTCGAAGGCCGATCAAGAGTGGCTGAAAGGCGCCTATTTCGTCAGTTCGCCAACATACGAATCGGGCGTGTTGTATTGCGCCGCGGTGGTCATGTCGCCGAACGCTCAGGGACAGATCGCGCCGCTCGACGCGTGGGCCGCCGCTTTCGACGCTGACAACGGCCAGATGCTCTGGCACACGCAGATTTGCTCGGCCACGCCAATTGGCTTCGGCGCGGGGCAGACGTCGGATGTTCAGCCCGATCGCGGCTTGCCGGTTGCCGTCGCCAGCCGCACCGTTTACGTCGTGACCAATCTGGGCGCAGTTGCGGCGTTGAACGCTGGCGGCGGCACGGTGAAATGGATTCGCGTTTACGACCGCGTCAAAACCGCTGCGGATCAAATGGGCAACATGGGAGAAGTGGCGACGACTCAGGAATTCTGGGCGCCCAATCCGCCGATCGTTTACAAGAATCGATTGATCGTCACGCCGCAAGATTCCGACTCGATGTATGGCTACGACATCGAGACGGGCGCGCGCGTGTGGGAAAAGAAGCGTTTAGGCGACGCCGAAGTCAGCGACCCGACGCGCGGGAACGTGGTCATTGCGCAAGGCAGCTACAAGCACATGCTCGGCATCGTCAACGGAGCGCTCGTTTTGACGGGAAAAGACATCCTGTTCGTCAACGCGCTCAACGGCAAAAACCTCACCGACACCGTCGCCGTTGAAGGTACAATCAAAGGTCGAGGAGCCGTCACGGACTCGACGGCATGGATTTCGACCGACAAGGACTTGCTGCGCATCGGCATCATTAATGAAGCCGGAGCGTTCAAGTTCTCCGAACCAAAAAAATTCCCGTGGACCGATCCGAAGGTCGAAGCCGGCAGCATTTACTCCGCGGGCGGAGTGATGTTCACCGTCAGCCACACGCACATCAACGCGTACATCGTTTGGGATGAGCTTGAAGCCAAACTGCTCGAGCGCCTCAAGATCGAGCCTGAAAACGTTCCCGCCCGGATCGAACTGTCCGACATCTACAAAAGCATTGCGCAATACGACAAAGCGCTGAACGAATTGAACACAGCGCGGGAGAACGCAGCGAAGAAGAACGATGATGGAAAGTTCAACGAGAATCTGAAAACCATCGCGACTCGGAAATTCGAAGCGTTGATGGGCATGGGCGAAAAAGCGCGCGATGAATTCAAGCCCGGCGACGCCATTCAAGCGTTCCAAAAAGCCTATGAAGCCGGCAACGTCACCGGTCTGCCCGATTCGCTACCCGTGATGGCTTTGAAGGCCCAGGCCGAACTCCAAGAAAGCAGCGGTAAATTGGCCGAAGCCGCTCAGACGTATCAACTCATGATCGCCAAGCACGGCAACGCGGTCATGACCGACCGTCCGCAATCGTCGAAAATGGCGCGCTTGTACGCGCAAATGAAACAGGCGGAATTGAAGGCGAAAGATCCAGCGTCGGTCGCCGCGATCGACGCCCAAGCCCAAGTCGTCTTCGCCAGCGCAGGAAAAGATACGGCGGCGCTCCAGAAGGTCGTCGATCAATTCCCAAATTCGGAATATGCCGGAACCGCGCAACTGACGATGGCGAAGATCGAGCTCGAAAAGTCTCCGGACCGCGCGCGGTTGAATGCCATGCGTGTGACAAGTCGGCAAGCGACAGGACCGTCCACGGCTTTAGCGCTCGCCATTTTGGCACAATCGTGTGAACGATTGGGGCTGATGGCGGCGGCTCATAATGCGCTCGTCCGTCTCGCCTCGAACGACGCGTTCAAGGACGTGAAAGCGTCACTGCAAGGCATCGATCCCAAAGCGGCAGCCGGAGAAGTTGTGTTGCGCGACTGGGCGGCAAAGCTGCTCGATGAACCTAAGTATCAACGCGCGCCCAGCCAAGCTGTCTTCGCCGTTGGCCCGGGAAAATTGAACGATCCGCCCGCCTGGACGAAGTCCAACGGAGAAGAATCGCTCCCATTGATTCCTGATGGTATTCCGCCGGTGGACATGCGCCGGGCCATCTTTACCCTCGAATCGAAGAACGAAATCTCGGCCATCGGCGGACGTGACGGACTCGATCTCTGGAAGCCGCGACCGAGTGCCCCGCCGAACTCGCACGGTCGTTCGTTCTGGTGGGAACGGCTGCTGATTATCTGCGGAGAAAACACCATCGTCGCTTATGATTCCACCGAAAACGGCAAAGTGGCCTGGACGCAGGAACTCAGGATCGACAAGGTCAATGAGGCCGGTTATTGGGCGCAGATCAACGGTGACCGGCTGATCGTGGCTCACAGCGGCAACATTTTGGAAGGGTTGGACGCCGCTACCGGGAGCCAGCTGTGGAAGAAGAATACGCAGGCGAGTCAGATGAATTACTCGCCGGTCTGCGGCAACGGAGTTGTTGTCGTGACGCTGGCGAATTCCAACAAATTGACCGCTTTCAATCTGGAAACCGGAGGCGAAGCGTGGGTCGTTGATGTCACGGAGTTATCAACGCAGCCTGTCATCTCGGGTGACCGGGTTATCGTCGCAGAACGCACTCAGAAACTGGTGGTGATCGATGGGAGAACCGGCAAGCGTGTCGGCGACGACATCGCTCTGGAGTCGCCCGCGTCCATGCTGCGTGCAGTCGGCGATCTGGCCATCGTCATGGGTGCGAATCACACCGTCTCCGCTTATCGCACGGGTTCAAAAACGCCGGGCAAAGCATGGCAGGTCATCCTGCCGCCTGGAAGCACGGTGACCGACATGGTTGTCGATGGCGACGACCTGTTGGTGACATCGACAGTTTCGCAAACCAAATACGAAATGAACGCGTTTTCAATAAAGGCGGAAGGCAAGATCAAATGGAAGCAGGAAATGGCCGCCGACGCCGCGATCCAGATGGCTCAGGGACCGCGTGTCAACAACGGCCAGATGATCAACAATGTAAATGGACGGATCAATGTCATTGGCGGCGGACGTGTCATCATCAACAACCGCGTTTTCATGAACGGCAACGGCGGGATGATCGAAGAAGGCGCCGCCAATTTTGTCTACGGATCCGACGGTTCAGGCGGTTGGCTGCGCGAAAACGTGGCGCGTGATACATTGGCGATTATGCAGTCAAATTGGGAAGTGACTGGAACTGTATCCAAAGTCATCGCTCTGGTCGATCGCGTCACCGGCAAGGTGATGTGGAGCGCGCATCTCAAAGCTGAAATGTCCGGCGACGGGACGATCCCCATTCCGCGCATTCAACTCTTCGACGGTGGCATCGTTGTGTCTGAATCCGGCACCCGCGCTGGTTACTTCGTTCCGCGCGACGGCAACAGCGAAGACGACCTCAAGAACATCATCGCCGAAGCCGCGAAGAACCCGGGCGATGCGGAGCTTCGCGTGAAGCTTGCCACTGCCCTTTTCGACAAAGGCGATCGCGAAAAAGGCCTGACCGAATTGATTGCGATTCTCTCTGATTCGAAAACGACCGAAGCCAGCTTCATCCAAGCCTACACGCAATTCGCGGCGCTGCGTAAACTGCTCGCCGCACAACAGCACACTACACTTTCATTCCAGCGCGTCGACAAAGCCCCGGACCTCGCGGGCGGAGCAACTGGCTGGGACGGCATTGCAGAGAAATCGTTCGACAGCTGGAAAGACGTGTTCCTCTCCAGCGAAGATTCCTCCGCTCGAACGCAGCCCAAGAAAGACGCCTGGCACGGAACGGACGATCTTAAAGCGTCCTTTAAGGGAGTGTATGACGACAAGCGTCTCTATATTCAAATCGCCGTCAAAGACGACCTGCACAAGAACGATCAGTCCGGATCGGGCATCGATTTCGGAGACTCGGTCAAACTGGCGTTCGACATCGATTTGGACGGTGGCACCGGGTATCGCGGAAAGATGTTCGAGTTGTCGCTGGGTCTGGGAAAAGCGGGCGTTGCGCACGGATGGCGGCGCGTTGAAAACGCCCGGTTCCTTCGCGGCATAACGCCGATCGAGAAAGACTTTTCCGTCACGCGCAAAGAAGCCGACAAAACAACGTTGTACCAAATCGCTCTGGACTTGAACTATCTCGGATTGAATGTTGAGCCAGGCAAAAAGTTCGGATTCACGTTTGCCGCACAGGATCTCGACACGGGCACGGGAATCGAAAAAAGCATCAGTCCAAGTCCGGGTCTCATGGGTCGCGAACCGCGTTACTTCTCACAGGGCGTGTTGGAGGCGAAGAAGTGATCGACGCAAAGGAGAACCCGAACCCCGAACGATTCCTAAAAATCGTTCGTGGCATGACGGAGGAGCAGCGGCTTAAGAAAGAGTTTGAGCTTTCGGATGTGACACGCGAACTTTCCAAGCAGGGTTTACGAGAGCGCTTTCCGGATTTAAATGACACCGAATTCAAAAATTTGTATTTTGAAAGACTGGAATTGTGTCACACCAGGAACTGGTAAAATTCGCGATTCGAGCTTTAACTAACATCTGAGTCGCAGTGTTGAACGTAGAGTTGTTTTGAAAAACCAGTAAGCTTGAATTTTTATTCGCGTCGATTCGAGAAGATTCGATGTTAAATTGATTTTAGTTGTGCATCCAAGCGGGGGACGCCCGCGATTCGAGAACCGGGAGAACGAACAATGTCTGACATGGCGAACACGGTGCAGTCGATTGAAGCGAACGCGGAGCGGGATTTGGCGGCAGTCAAGAAACTGAACGACACGTTTCAAGCCATCAAATTGGAACTGAGCAAAGTCATCGTCGGACAAACCAACGTCATCGAAGAACTTCTGATCGCGATTTTCTCGCGCGGCCATTGCATGTTGGAAGGCGTACCCGGTCTCGCGAAGACATTGTTGATCAGTACATTGGCCGATACCCTGAGCCTGAAATTCAACCGCATCCAATTCACGCCCGACTTGATGCCCTCCGACATCACCGGCACAGAAATCATTCAAGAAAACAAGACTACCGGTGGACGCGAATTCAAATTTATGCCCGGCCCGCTGTTCGCGAATGTTATTCTCGCCGACGAAATCAACCGAACCCCGCCCAAGACACAGGCCGCGCTGCTCGAAGCGATGCAGGAACATCAGGTCACAACAGCCGGTGTGCGCCGCAAACTCGCCGAACCTTTCTTCGTGCTCGCGACGCAGAATCCGATCGAACAGGAAGGCACCTACCCGCTGCCTGAAGCGCAGTTGGATCGTTTCATGTTCAAGATCTTCGTTGATTACCCGAGCGAAGAAGAAGAGTTCGAGATCATCAAGAAGACGACCGCGTCCTACAAGCCGCAGTTGACGCGATCGCTCTCGGCCGAGGAAATCATCGATCTCCAGGAAATCGTGCGCCGCGTTCCCGTCGCCGATCACGTGATCCGCTACGCGATGAAACTCGTGCGCATGACCCGCGTCACGAAGGGCGAACCGCCGGCGTTTGTGAAGACGAATGTGAGCTGGGGTGCCGGTCCGCGCGCGAGCCAATACCTGATCCTCGGCGGTAAAGCCCGCGCCGTGCTTCAGGGCCGGTATTACGTTTCGACGGAAGACATCGCGGCGGTCGCGCTGCCGTGCCTGCGCCACCGCATCATCACCAATTTCAACGCTGAAGCGGAAGGTATCAATAGCGACAAGATCATCCAGGAAATGCTGAAGTTTATCCCGCAGAAGGACAGCGAGAATCTGGCCGATCAGCGGATGCCGAAGCTGACAGCATAGGAGGCTGCATGAAAAACGG
>JANXLS010000747.1 GCA_025355035.1 Planctomycetota bacterium
GCTACACAAAACGCTCGTCGAAAACAACATCCCGGTCATCTCGTTCTTCCCGAAAACAGAAAACCTCGAAGACCTGTTCCTGCGCCTCTCAACCGGCGCTACAAATTAACGATGGTGCAGGCGTCCGGCCTGCACAAGAACCGCGACCGCAAGGGAGCGGCAATCGCCGCGCGCAGTAGAGTTGAGAGCAATCGGGCGCGTCTGGGGAACTGGGCGCGCCCGAAGTTTTAGACGGAATTAAACAGGGAGCGCGTCCATTATGCAGGTTCGAGATGTCCTTCAACGCTTGCAGGCCGAAGGATGGATATTAGCTCGTCAAAGAGGAAGCCATCGCCAATTTGTTCATACGCTCAAACCGGGCGCACGGGTTACAGTGGCCGGGCATCCAAGTTTGGACCTTACAAAAGGCACGCAGAATAGTATATTCAAGCAAGCAGGATGGAAATAGGAGCACGAAATGCGTTACGCCATTGTCATTGAGAGAAGCGCGTCCGGCTACGGTGCCTATGTCCCGGATTTGCCCGGCTGCGTGGCAGTCGCTGAAACTGTCGAAGAAACAGAGCAATTGATCCGAGAGGCAATCGACTTTCACATCGACGGACTTCGCGAGGATGGAGTTGAAGTTCCAGAACCGTCGAGTCTTGCGGAGTATGTTGAAGTCGGGGCTTAGACTCAATGTATCCGATCACATAATTTGAAGGAGTTGTGATGGATGCAACGAACGATGTAATTGAACATCTAAAGTCTCTGGTTGGCTTAAACCTCGGCTATGCTCCCCGAGCCGCGGACATGCGAATGTTTCAATTTGGCAAACTGACAGATCATGAAAGCAAGCTTACAGGCGAATACGCGCTTCATGTTCAATGTCCTTGGCGCATTGAAGGTCCAGACGGTAAAATCATAACCGGGCGAAGCGACTTATGGGACCCTGTTGACGAGAGCGTTGACGTTTCTACGTGGCAATACGACACAAGCGAGAATGTACAGGATAAGAACATCAAATCATTACTTGGTAGACTGCGTGAACAGCACGGTCTAAATTCTAACGCCGCGGCTCCTCTTGAAGTAGAATCCGTCGAGTCGTCGGAATGCGGCGACGCGACGATACGTTTAACCGGCGGCTACAAACTCAAACTTTTCGTGAGCGGATCACGCGGAGAGGCGTGGCGCATCTTCCGTCCGGGATCTGATGACTCGCACTTTGTCGTTGGCGAGGATCGCTAATCATGCCATTTCTTCCAGCAGTTTTTGATGCAAAATATGTACAAGGCAATTTCATTCATATTCGCTTCAACGATGGGACGGAAAAGACAATTGATTTTTCACAATGGCTCAACGGCCGGAGCCGTCGCAGGGCGATTTCAACTGGCACTCTGACATGTCATCTGCCGATTTAAAAAAGAAGTAGAGAATTTACTCATTATCACCGTACAGGCGCTGGAATGCTAAACCATGACATTTGCAAAAAGCAAATAAATTCGCCCGCTGTAAATGGACATGTCCTCCCCGTATTCCCTTGGTCCCCGTCGCGTTTAGGATAGAATGACCGCAACGTCGACAAGGACCCGTTCTACGATGCTTAAACGCTTTTTTCTCGCGCTCGTTTTCCCGCTCGTGCTCTCATCCGCAATCCCTATCACCGCCGCCGATGCCAATTCGTCTCAATGGATTTGGACGGGTGAAACGGGTCTGCCTGCTGCGGGGGAGCGGTGTTTTCGGCGCGTCTTTGGTCTTGGACGCTTCCCGGCCAAAGCGACGCTGACGATCACGTGCGACAATCAATACGAAGTTTACATCAATGGAAAGCTCGCCGGGGCCGGCAACGAATGGCAGGTGCCCGGCGTTTTTAACATCGCAGCGATGCTGTACAAAGGTGCGAACACGATCGCGATTAAAGGGACGAAAGAAGCGGCGGGCGCAGCGGGGTTGCTCGTCGATCTGGATTGCGGCAACGACCTTCATCTGGTCAGCGATTCGAGTTGGACGTGGTACAAAATCGAAGTTCCGAATTGGATGCAGTCCGATTTCGCGGGTGCCGGTTGGAATCCCGTCACTTCGCTGGGAAGGTCCGATGCGGCTCCGTGGAATCTCAAAGGCTGGCCTAAGAATCTGGCACGCGTGGACGACGATTCGGCTCCGGGCAAAGGTAATTTCGTCAACGGATTTCGCGTGCCGGAGGGCTTCATCGTCGATCAGGTTGCCGGCGAGAACGACACGTCGTCCGTGCTCAGCATGGCGTTCAATGGCAATGGCCAATTACTCACGGCGGCAGCGGGCAACGGGCCAACGGAAATTCGTATTCTCGATATGCAGAACGGTTATTGCACTGGGCATCGAACGTTTTATCAGGGTCTGCATTGTCAAGGATTGTGCGCGGTCGGTACGTCGATTTACGCGATCGGTAACGGCAAACTGTATTATCTCGAAGACAAGAATGGGCAGGGCCGCGCGGAAACCCAGGAACCGATGTGTCCGGAGATGCTCGGCAGCATGACAGAGCACGGGCCGCACGCAATCGTTCACGGGCCGGACGGACATTTCTACATCATGCTCGGCAACGATTCGTCGTTTCCGATGAGCCATATGGCTGAGTCGTCGCCGGTGCGCAACGAAAATCTGTATTGGGGTAATCTACTGCCGCTTCAAAGCAGCAATTTTATGGATGGAAAAGGCCCGCCCGGCGGTCGTATTCTGCGCACCGATTTGAAGGGGAAAGAATGGGAGACGATCGCTCACGGTTTCCGCAACGATTATGATTTTACATTCGCATCCAGCGGGGAAATCTTCGCGTTTGACAGCGATATGGAGTGGGACATCGGCTTGCCGTGGTACCGCCCAAACCGCACCGTTCACGTGCCGATCGGTGCGAATTTCGGATGGCGTTACGGGTCCGGAAAATGGAAGAACCACACGGCCGACAGCACCCCGCCGATGAATGAAGTGGGGCGCGGATCACCCACCGGCGTTGAGGCGTACAATCACGTCGCCTACCCCGAAGAATACCGCGACGCAGTATTCCTGTGCGATTGGGCGCGTGCGCGCGTTTTGGTGATGCACCCAACGCGAAATGACGCGACATGGAAGGGCGAGCCGACAGAATTTCTGGCGGTGCGCGGCGTCAATTTCCCCGTGACCGAAGCGCGTGTGGGTCCGGATGGCGCGATGTATTTTTGCTGGGGCGGACGCGGCGCGAAGGGTGGGGTGGTTCGCGTTCGGTATGTGGGTCCCAACGCCATGCGCAGCGTTTTTAAAGAGGCAGAATTGCGCGGACTTCCGTCGTCGATCGCCTCCGCATTGAACACACCGCAGCCGCAATCGGCCTATGGCCGTGCAACCATTTACCGGCAACGGCAGGCGGCGGGAGCGGATTGGAATTGGCAACTGGCCGCAGTGGCCCGCGACGCGAAGCGGACGGACGCCGTGCGCGGTCGAGCGCTCGATTGTCTTGGGATGGACGGCGACGTCATTGATCCCGTTTTATTGAATGATCTGGCGAAAGACACGTCGCCGTTCGTCCGAGCGCAAGCGGTACAGCGCATGGTTTGGAACGGAGATCCATCGGCTCACGCGATGTTGAAAAATAGGCTGGGCGACGAAGACCCGTGGGTGTTGCGCCGGGCGTGTGAAGGCTTGATGCGTTTTCCTGATCCTGAAGCAGTCGGCAATTTGACGACACTCCTCGCTTACAAAGATCGTTTCGTGCGCTACGCGGCCAGTCACGCGCTGCTGCGATTGCCGGTTGAATCCTGGTCGAAGGAAGCGATCACGCTTCGATCCACGCTCGGTAAAGCGCAGGGGCTGCTCACTTGGGCGGAATCGTTCCAATCGCTTGCTGTGAATCCGAAACGGATCGATCCGAATTTTGAACCGATGCTGGGGTTTGGAACGACGTTGCTGGAAGTGCCGCTTTCGCCCGAGGAAACGCTGATCGCGTTGCGCGCAGTGAGTCTGATGCTGTTGGATCACGCGGAACAACCGACGGCCGTGAGTGCCGCGCCCGGAACGTTTCCTCAGGCACAGGCGCTGAAGCCGGTTGTTTCCGATGCGTTGAAAGCCCGGCTCGTCGCCCAGTGCTCGGCGTTTTTGAAACACGAAGACCGCCGCGTATGCATGGATGCCGCGGAGTTGTTGGGATTTCTGGGTGACCGGCGCGGTATTGCGCCGCTGCTGGAAAAAGTGAAACAGGAACTTCTGCCGCGCGACGAACGCATTCATTATGCCTATGCGGTGACGAACATCGCGGATGGATGGACGTCGCAAAATGCCGGCGAACTATTGGAATTTCTGGCGATGCCCGGGCCGGGTGAAAACGGCGCGTCCTTCGCCGCCAATCTCGCGCAGTGTTCCGCTCGCGGCAGTAAATATCTCCCAGCCGAACAACGTCTGGCTGCATTCAATGCGTTGACTCCGGGCGCGAAAACAAAAGCCATTTCGGGGCAGGGATTCGACGAGTTGAGCCTCCAAACGATTGTCGATGAATACACGAAAGCGAAGGACGTTGAAGCTCGCAAGCTGCTGCTCGGAAAAATGGCGTCGATCGGGAACGAAGACGCATTTCACGCGCTTGAAAAACGGGTTGATGACACGTCGACTGTATACGACACACAGCTCACACTGCTGATGCGATTCAAGCATGTCGAAGCGAAAAAATATGCGGTCGCCGCGTTGACGTCGACGAGTCGCGGACTGGCTGGCGAAGCCTTGGCGCGGATCGGCGAACTGTACAAGGAAGATCCGGAAGATCAGAATCTATACTATGGATTGGTCGTCTGTGCGGCGCGGTCAAACGAATCGCGCGACGCGGCTCTGGCGTTGCTGAAGAAGTGGCCGATCGACGACAAAGCCCTCAAGACTCTCCCGGAAAAGCCGGAACTGCAAGTCCTGTTTTGGGAGCAAGTGTATGCTCAGAATTACAAAAACGACAAACGCCAATTCCCGGATTTCTCCGGCGATGGCTACCAAGATCCGGTGAAATTTGAAAAGCTCGACGCCTACATCAAAGCGAATCCGCCGGCGAAAACGGGGAACGTCGCCAACGGTAAGGAACTCTTCAGTTCGACAGCGAAGTGCATTAATTGCCACGTCTTCAAAGGCGAAGGCAAACAGATCGGGCCGGAATTGACGGACGTCGCAAAGCGCTTCGACACGAACAAGATTCTCGACGACATCGTTTATCCGTCGAAGGTCGTTGACGCGCGTTACAAACAGATTCAGTTCAAGACAAAGGACGGGCAGCGGATCAACGGTTTCGCGTCGGCGGAGACGGATGACACGCTCAGTGTGACCAATGGCGAAGCGGTCACCGTCGTACTGAAAAAGTCGGACATCGAAAAAAAAACGGCAACGGATAAATCGATCATGCCTGACGGCTTGTTGGACGTGTTCACGCCCGAGCAGATTCGCGATTTGCTGGCCTTTTTGGCTTCCGGGAAGAATTGACAGCGAGCTTTCGCGAGACGCCGCCGTTGCCCTCTCCTGTTGAGGAGAGGGCCGACGGAGGTACTCCTGCGCGGGGTGAGGGTATGTGTGTCGCTGTAGCTGTGTGCAGGTCAATAACATCGAATATCGCGAATCCGCGGATGTTTTTCGGGCTACGCGTTTTATGGATGAATTAACGGTAGTTCGGTTTACTCAACAATTGCCTTCATTACTCAAGATACGGGAATCACTTTTATGGCTCGTTTGTGGCTCTGTCTTCTCTGTGTTACTCTCGTTTTTAATATCTCAACACAGTGCGCTGAAAAAGTTCCGCCGAAGAAAACCGACCCCAAGGTCAGCAAGATAGAAAACATGAACACGGGTCCGTTCATGTCGTGTTCG
>JANXLS010000750.1 GCA_025355035.1 Planctomycetota bacterium
ATCTTGAATCCGCTGGGCGTGCCGTCGCGCATGAACTTCGGACAGATCCTCGAACTGCATCTCGGTTACGCAGCGAAGAAGCTCGGCTTCCGCGCTGTGACGCCGGTGTTCGACGGTGCGGCTGAAAAGGAGATCATCGAAGCGGCGAAGGAAGCCGGGATGAATCCGGATATGAAGAGTCAGTTGTACGATGGCCGCACGGGCGATCCGCTGGATCAGAAGACCGGCGTGGGCATCATGTACATGCTGAAGCTGCATCATCTCGTGGCCGACAAGATCCACGCCCGCGCGACGGGTCCGTATTCTTTGATCACGCAGCAGCCTTTGGGCGGTAAAGCGCGATCGGGTGGACAGCGCTTCGGCGAAATGGAAGTGTGGGCGCTCCAGGCGTACGGCGCAGCCAACATTCTCCAGGAATTGCTGACAGTGAAGTCCGATGACGTTGAAGGCCGCACGAAGATTTATGAGAGCATGGTCAAGGGTGAAAACATCCTTGAACCCGGCACTCCGGTGAGCTTCGATGTGCTCTGCAACGAAATCAAGGGCCTGGGGCTGAATATTAAGCTGGAGAAGAAGCAGCGGCCGAGCTAGGAAACATTAAAAGACGAAACCTCCGCCGTACGCGGATTAAAGACGATTCTCTGAACCGGCAACCGAAATGGAACTTGGTTGCCGGACGTTAAAATTTCGACAGTCGGTCATTAAAACCGGCAAACGGAGAAAATCAGCATGATCGGACCTAAGTTTTTTGAAAAGAATGACGCGATGGGTCGCGGCGGCCGAGATGGTGGTCGCGGCGGTGAACGCGGTGGAGATCGCGGCGGCGACCGAGGCGAACGGGGTGGCGATGTGTTCAGCCGTCCGGACGCAGCCGGCGAACGCCATGACCGTGAACGCGGCGACTTCGGTGGCGGCGGTGGCGGATTTGGCGGCGGTGATTTTGGCGGCGGCGGTCGCGGCGAACGCAGCGGCGGTCGCGGCGAGGGCGGTGCGGCCGGGGGCCCGGAACGGCATTACGAGAAGATCAATGATTTCTCTGCCGTCTCGATCACGTTGGCCAGCCCGAATGACATCCGCTCGTGGTCATATGGCGAAGTCAAGAAGCCGGAAACGATCAATTACCGCAGTTACCGTGCTGAAAAAGACGGTCTATTCTGCGAACGTATTTTCGGACCGGAACGCGATTGGGAGTGCTCCTGCGGCAAGTACAAGGGCATTAAGTACAAGGATATTATCTGCGATCGTTGCGGTGTGAAGGTCACGCACAGCAAGGTTCGCCGCGCGCGCTTCGGCCACATCAATCTGGCCGCGCCGGTCGTGCACATTTGGTTCTTTCGCTCGATGCCCTCGAAGCTCGGCAATTTGCTGGGGATCAAGACGACGGCGTTGCAGCAGGTTGTTTACTTCCAGCGCTACATCGTCACGGACGGTGGCGACACCGGCATGGCGAAGGGCAAGCTGCTCTCCGATGAAGAACATCGCAAAGCGCGCGAACAGTTTGGCCAGTCGTTTAAGGCTGAAATGGGTGCCGAAGCGATCCGCGAGCTGTTACGCGGCGTCGATTTGAAGAAGCTTGCAGAAGAACTGCGCGAACTGTTGAAGACAAGCAAGAGCAAGCAGAAAACGGAAACGCTGATCAAGCGCCTGCGCATTCTCGACGCGCTGAACATTTCGGGCAACAATCCGGAATGGATGATCATGGACGTGATCCCAGTCATCCCGCCGGATCTGCGCCCGTTGGTGCCGTTGGAAAGCGGCAACTTTGCGACGTCGGATTTGAACGATTTGTATCGCCGCGTGATCAACCGAAACAACCGCTTGCGCAAACTGTTGGATTTGAACGCGCCGAGCGTGATCATCCGCAACGAAAAGCGCATGTTGCAGCAGGCCGTCGACGCGTTGTTCGACAACGGTCGCTGCAAACGCGCCGTGCTCGGAACCGGCAACCGCCCGCTCAAGTCCCTGACCGATATGATCAAGGGCAAGCAGGGTCGTTTCC
>JANXLS010000760.1 GCA_025355035.1 Planctomycetota bacterium
CGGAAAACGGTGCGTAGGCGAGCGTTGAAATCTTTGGGTGCGATGATAATAAACGCGCGCGGGAGATGCAAACGCCAATGCAGGGGCGCGATGGCGGAAATTTTGAATTCTGCCTTGACAATTTCGCGGAAGGCTGTTTAATAAACGTCCCTTATAGAGGGCGATTAGCTCAGCTGGTTAGAGCATCAGCTCGACAAGCTGAGGGTCACTGGTTCGAATCCAGTATCGCCCATTGTCACCAACTCAAACTTAACATTTACTCCGCAAGCACTTGCGGAGTTTTTGTTTTCCCCGACAACTTGCCGTGCCACACCGGTGTCACACGCCGAAGCCCAATTTTGCGGCGTCCTTGCCAATGACGGCGACCATCGGCGCGGCTGAGTTTCTGGCGGCATTTTCGAATTTCAGCAGGTCAGTGAAGTTTCGGATGATCCGGCAATCAACGCCGGGGATCAACGGCACAATGGTGGTCGTGAAGCTCAACAATAGCACGCTGCGCTCAGGCCTGCTCTCGAATCGCACCTTAAACGCCGATTCCACCCCGCTCAACGACATGACCCTTATAATCCAAATCGGCAGTCAGTCCTTCGGTCACCCCGTCGACACAATGTACACAGTCAAAAATCCAGTGGGCTGCTCACAAAGTGAATAAGGATTGGTTATCTTGATTCAACGCGAGAGATAAAATGCTGGTGGCACAATGCTGCTTCAGAACCCTTACAATCGGGCCGCGGCTACACGATCACGCGCGATGGCATCACCCTTGGCCTCGCAGCAAACAATGATGGAACTTCCCCGCCACCCCAAAAAGAATAAAGCCCGACCTCTTTTCTCACTTCTTATCACTTTCCCTTTTCTCGGTGTATTCGTATCGTTACATCGTTCTTCAGCATTCAGGACTCCGCACTCATGACGATGCCCCTCTCCCGCCGCACCTTCTTACGTAGTGCTGGTTTAGCCCTCGGTTTGCCCTTGTTGGACGCGATGAAAGTCAACGCGGCTGGCGATAGCATTCCGCGCCGCATGGTTGCAATTGAAACGAACATGGGCATCATGCCCCAGTTCTTTTTCCCGGAAAAAAGTGGGCGTGATTACACGCTTACGCCGTACCTCGAAAAGCTTAAAGCACACCGCGACAAACTGACCGTCTTCTCGGGTGTCAGCCTCCCCGGCGTCACCGGCGGGCACACCGCTGAGAAATGCTTCCTGACTGGAACGCCTCACCCGGACCGCGGCGGCTTTCGCAATACGGTGTCCCTCGATCAACTCGCCGCCGAACAGATCGGCGTTGCCACTCGCTATCCCTCTCTGCCGTTGGCGATGGTCAGCGACGGCTCACCCACGCTCAGCTTCACCCGCAGCGGCGCGCCCATTCCCGCTGAAAAAAGCCCGCACAAACTCTTCCAAAAATTGTTCGTCCAAGGCAAAGCTAGCGAAGTCGAAGCCAACGTTGAAGCTCTGCGACAGGGTCGCAGCATGCTTGATTTCGTCAGCGACCAGAGCAAGCGCCTCAACAACGTACTTTCCAAAAACGATCAGCATCGCTTGGATGAATATTACACCTCCGTGCGCGAACTCGAAAAGCGCATGCAATCATCCGAAGCATGGGAGTATAAAGCAAAACCGGTTGTCAAAGCGGAAGCGCCCAAAGACATCGATGACAACAAAGAATTCGTCGCCAAAACCAGGCTGATGTTCGACGTGATGAAGCTGGCCATCGAAACAGACTCGACGCGCATCCTAACGCTCTTCATCGATACGACCGTCATCCACAACATTACTCATCACGGCAACCGCCCCGAAGCCGTCGCCGAATTGCGCGCCAAAGAAGAAGGCCAGTTTGACGCCTTGAACGGTTTCCTCAGCGCATTGGAAAGCACCAAAGAAGAAGGCCAATCACTTCTGGATCGAACCCAAGTACTATACGGTACACCCATGGGCAGCGCCAATTCGCACTCCAACGTCAATCTACCTGTCCTGCTCGCCGGGGGCGGCTTCAAACACGGCCAACATTTGGCCTTCGACCAGAAAAACAACTACCCCCTCAGTAACCTGTACGTCTCGATGCTCCAACGTCTCGGCATCGAAACCGGTTCGTTCTCGACATCGAAGGGAACGATGACAGGGTTGGAAATGGCATAACCATTTCATGCGTCATTTCATATCAGTATTAGCTGAGAACCCATCGTATGATTACCCGTCTATTCTTATTTACTATTCTACTGTCATCACTGGCCAGCGCCGCCGATCTCGACGCCTATCTGAAATCCCATTGCATCGAGTGCCACGATGCCGACATGCACAAAGGTAGTCTGGACTTGATGGCGCTGAAAAAAACTTACACCGACGCCGATATCTTTGCGCGCTGGGTGAAGGTTCATGACCGGATCGAATCCGGTGAAATGCCGCCGAATAAGAAAGCACGACCACCCGAAGCAGACACGAAAGCCGTTACCGCATTTCTAAACGACACGCTCGCTAAAGCCGACCGCGACCGGCTTAGCGCCGACGTTCACACCGGTCTGCGCCGTCTGACGCGAGCGGAGTACGAGTCCACGATTCGAGACACCTTTGATCTCCCCGGAATCGCATTACAAGCCGGACTTCCCGCTGACGGCACCGCACACGGTTTCGACACTAACAGCGACGCGCTGGACATCTCGCATGTCAATGTAGCGAAATACCTTGAAGCTGCTGACATTGCATTGGACATGGCAATAGCAACACACCCCAAGCCGCCGCCGATCACCTTAACGCGACTATCATTAGCAGGTAACTACGAAACAGACCTGATGCTGATGCAGGGCGACTGCGTGCTACTCCGCGACAAGAAATGGGACCCTCAAGTCCCTCCAGCCGGGGCATACGCTCACTCCAATATGGGGGCACACGAGCAATTGGGACTATTCGACAGAATGAGTAGCGTCGGCGTGTTCAGACATGAGGATGAAAGCTGGAACGCTTACTTCCGCCGCTTCTCAGCGCTCTACCCCGGCCGATACCGCGTTCGTTTTTCAAACTGGAGTTTACAGTGGGATAAAGGCCAGATACTCCCCTCTCGCGGCGTCGAAGCAGCGCGTCTGAGTGTCGTTCAATTCAACGAAAACGGTCGCGGCGGCCAGCACCCCAGCTACGTCGTTGGCTATTTCGACGCCCCATCGATGGAATCGAAAATCGTCGACGTCAACCTCTGGCTGAACTTTAAAGAATCCTTCGCCTTCGACTGCGCGTCGCTGGCACCGGTTGTCTTGTATCGAGTCGGCACATGGGGACAAAAAGATCGCACGATGGGCTTTACCGGGCCTTGTGTCGTCAACGATTGGCTCGACGTAGAAGGTCCGTTAAATGAAGTTTGGCCGCCCCTCGGGCACAAACTGCTCTTCGGTGACTTGCCTATCAAGGAAATTGTAAAGCCTGAACCGAAGAAAAAAGATCCTGATAAAAAAGGCGGGAAAGAAAACTCTGAAGCTGAAAAGTCAGTTACGGTTCGCGCGCCGATCCGTCAACGTATTCGTCAGGAAATTATTGGTAGCAAGAATCAGCCTGATCCGGAATACACCAAAGGCCTCTTCAGCGTCGAAAGTACTCAACCGCTGATCGATGCCGACAAGCTGCTGTCATCGGCGTTACCCAAACTCTTCCGTCGCCCGGTCGATGCAGACGTGCGCAAGAAATACATTGAGAAAGTCGATGAGCGTTTGAAAGCTGGCGATTGCTTCGAAACCGCTATGCGCTGGGCGTATAGAGCCGCGTTATGCTCGCCCGATTTTCTGTACCACGTCGAGCCCGCCGGCAAATTGGATGACTACGCTCTGGCCTCGCGACTGTCCTATTTCCTTTGGAATTCCAGCCCTGACGATTCCTTGATGTCACTCGCCGCAAACGGAAAATTACACGATCCCGCAACCTTGAACGAACAGGTCGAACGCCTTTTGAAAAACACAAAGGCCCAACGCTTTATCGACGACTTTTTAGGTCAATGGCTAAAGCTGAGACAGATCGCAACAAACGATCCGGATAAGAAACTCTATCCTGAATTCAATCCTTATATGCAGGATAGTATGGTGAATGAAACGCGAGCGTATTTCCGAGAGTTGATCGAAAAGAATCTCGATGCCGGTTATCTGGTCCAATCCGATTTCGCCCTGCTTAACGAAAAGCTCGCCGTTCATTACGGCATCCCCGGCGTAAGCGGCCCCAGCCTCCGCCGAGTCACGCTTCCAAAAGATTGCCCCCGCGGCGGCTTCCTCACTCAGGCCGCTGTACTCAAAGTTACCGCGAACGGCACAACCACATCGCCCGTCGTCAGAGGCGCGTTTGTCATGTCACGTGTATTAGGCAAGCCGCCCGAACCGCCGCCGCCTAACGTCCCCGCCGTCGAACCCGATGTACAAGGCGCGACGACGATTCGCGAGCAACTCGAAAAACACCGCGTCAATCCCACGTGCGCATCCTGCCACGCCAAGATCGACCCCCCCGGTTTCGCGCTCGAATCCTTCGACGTGATCGGAGGCTTTCGCACACGATACCGCAGCATTGGTGAAGGCGACCCCGCCCCTCGGGGTAGTATCGACCCCCGCATCGGCATCAGCTTCAAACTGGGCAAGCCTGTCGATGCAAGCGGTAGCATGCCCGGCGGCAAACAATTCGCAGGTATCAACGATTTAAAATCGTTGCTTATTGCAGATAAACACCAGCTATTAAACAATCTCGCTGAGCAAGTATTGATCTATTCGACGGGCAGAGAAATCTCCTTCAGCGACCGCGCGGCAGTGAATATCATCGTCGCCAACACCGAAAAGCAAGGGGGTGGCATCCGAACCCTTCTCCACGAAATTGTGTTGAGCAGTCTCTTTCAGACAAGGTAACCATTTCGCCATGAACGTAACGATTCGAGTAGTGATAATCCTCAGCCTG
>JANXLS010000786.1 GCA_025355035.1 Planctomycetota bacterium
ATTGATGTGTGCATATTTCAGGCCCACACCTTTCAGCAGGTCGCGGTCGCCATGAAATTCGCGCAAACAGACGATCGTTTTTACTCCAAGTTTCTTAAGCTCGGTGAAACCCTCTGCTGTCGGCTGTTCACCTCGAAATAAGGCCTCTGAAACTTTCGCAAAATTTTTAAGTCCCGGGAGATCATTCCGTGGCGTAAGCGCATCGTGTGGCGGATTGGGCAATTCCTGACAAAACACATTGGATACCACACAACTCGCGATTATCGCAGCAATGCAAAAAGATTTCATTGACGAGCCTCCTGACTCCATTTCTTGCACTCTTATTATTTTCAAAATCGGCTCAGCGCTGGAGAAAATGGAAGGCTACTCTTTCTTTTCCGGAATCACCGTCACATCGATCTCTTTTTTGTCGCGAACGAGCCGGATCGGCGTTTCGACGTTGGCTTTGCATTGGGCTAGAGCGTTCATGTAATCGTTGATGTTCTCGATTTTTCGTCCTCCCAGAACAACGATGATGTCGCCGTTCTTGAGTCCGCCCTTGTCGGCAGGGGAACCTTCCCTGACGCCATTGATGCGCAGGCCCTTCCCGTCGTAGGCGTAATCCGGGAGTGTGCCGAGGCGAATGCCGCCCATGCCGCCGGTGATTTTTGGTGCTTCGACTTTGACAAACTTCGGCCGTTCCGGCGCGTTGATTAATTCGATGGCAGTTTCAAACGCCAGCGCGGTGATCTTAGCTTGCGCAGCGACGTCAAGTTTGTCAGCGGTGTCGCTGGGCTTGTGGTAGTCGGAGTGCGAACCGGTGAAGAAAAAGAGGACCGGAATGCCGGCGTTCATGAATGCAAGTTGGTCTGAGCCACCGAAGCCGTCGGGACTGGTTTTGATTTCCATGCCGATGTCTTTGTCATTTCGTTTGAGCAGGTCGTCGAAGCCAGTACCCGTCGCCACGCCGTAAACCATGACTTTATTGTCGCGGCAGCGGCCGACCATGTCGAGGTTGACCATCGCAGCGACGTTCTTGATGTTGAAATCGTCGGGTGGGCTTTTGACGAAATCGTTCGAGCCCAGCGTTCCCATTTCTTCCGCGCCGAAGAACATGATCCACACCGTGCGTTTCAGTGACGTGCGACTCATGTACATCGCATCGGCCAGTTCGAGAACCGACGAAGAACCCGACGCGTTGTCGTCCGCTCCGCGATGAATCTTGCCCATGTCGGCCTTGTCGGCAAGCGAGAATTCATTACCCGTGCCGAGGTGATCGTAGTGAGCTCCGAGAACGACGATTTCGTCTTTTAATTTTGGATCAGTGCCGGGAAGGACGACGGCGAGATTGTAATCCGTCGCTCGTTCCCGAACGATATCGACGGTGAATTCGGCAGAGAAATGGGAAATCGCGAAACTGGCGGGAGCGAGCTTTTCGCCAATCGCTTTTTTAAGATTGGCGCATGTCTGGGGCGCAACTTTCTTATCCCCATGGAGCGCGTCTCGGACGAACCAGTCGTCAACGATTTCCGGCAATATCTGGAGCAACGGGAAGCCGCAGTGGCGTCGTCCGCCGCCGCGAATCATATCGACCTGGATTTTCTTCTCAGGCGCTTTGCCACGTTCGCCATCGATGATGATGAGCGCAATCGCGCCTTTGTCGCGCGCGATGCCGGCCTTGTAATAAAGATCGCTGTAGACGTTCGCGACAGCATGAGGGTCATTAGCACCGCCGATACGGGTACCATCGGATTTTTCCGGCTCGCCGCGAAACGCGACGACGATTTTGCTTTTGACGTCGATACCCGCGTAATCGTCGTAGCCTTTGTCCGGTGCGCTGATTCCATAGCCAGCGAATACGAGTCCGCCCGTACCGGCGCCAGCCGCGCTGATGGGCATCGGCTTGAATTCGGTGATCAGTTCGTAGCTCTTTTCGTGATGTTCGTTCGTCGTATCGGGTTCGTTGTGAATCAACATGAGTTCGTTCTTCGCACCCATGTGGACGTCGCCGGTGAATTGAAACGGAAATTGCCGGACATTTTCATAACCGGTTTTGAGCAGGTGCTGAACGATGTACGCGCGAGCTTTGGCTTCGCCGGGACTCCCAGCCAGTCGTCCGTTGCATTCATCTGACGCGAGATAATCGGCGTGAGTAAATAAATTGCGTGCCTTAAACGTCACTTTTTCCGCCAAGCCTGAAGGCTGAACGTCGATCTTAAAATCGCGATCAATCATCGGTGCGTCTTGGGCGATAAGCCATGTGGACGAAATCAAAACAAGCGGGGCGAAAAGTGTTCGGAGGATCATCATTGTATTTCAATACCTGAGGCTCAGACTGCGAAAACAATAGCTCTAACGTTACGTCATTTCTTCGAAACATCCACACATACGAGATCGCCGCTGGCGTTGCGACAATAGAGACGCCCGCCGGAAAGCACCGGAACGGTCCAGCACTTTTTCGGCGCGCCCTTGCCTTCGCTGGGCTTGGATTCCAATACTTTCGCCCGCGCAAGTTCCGTGTATTTATCAGGTGATGCTTCGGCGACGATCAATTCGCCTTCGGTTGTCATCATGATCAACTTGTCACCGGCAAGCGTGATTTGTCCAAGTATGTCCACTTGCCGCCATTTTTCGTGTCCTGTACTGAAATCCACGCAACTGAGATAATTCGGTTTCGCAGGAGACGGCTTGCGGTGAACGAGTCCACTGAATCCGTACACATTTCCATCTTTCAAAATCGCCGTCGAAATGTGATTGCCCAGCGCCTTATTCTCCCAAACGGTCACGGGCTTTGGATCTTCAGAAAGTTTGAACAACGCTGCACCGAGACCATGGCCGGTTGATACATAAAGGGTGTCGTTCGAGACAATCGGATCGGGGTTGTTCTCGCCCCAACTTGTTTTCCACGGAATCTCCCAGAGCACTTTTCCGTCAGCGATGTTGACTCCGAAGAGCGATTCTTTGCCGAAGAATGCAGCGCCGGTTGTTTCTTTCATTTTGAAAAGTACAGGCGACGCGTAGCCGCTTGTGCCGGTGCCTTTCCAAAGCAATTCACCCGTGAGTTTGTTCAGCGCAAGGCCACTGGCAAATGCGTTGATCAATAGTTTATCGCCGACGATCAATGGCGAGCACGAGAAGGCCCATTCGGGTTTCGTCGCGCCGAAATCAGCGAGCACATTCTTCGTCCATTTCACTTTCCCGGTGGTCGCGTCGAGGCAATGAATCACTCCGTGCTTGCTGAACGTGTAGACACATTCGCCATCAATAGAAGGAGTCGATCCCGGGCCGCCGGCGTGCGAATGCGGATCGAGTTCGCTGGCGTATGCGTAACGCCAAATCACTTTTCCTGTTACTGCGTCCAAACACCAAACGATGTCTTCACCCTGTTGATTGCCCATCGTAAAAACATGGCCGTTCGAAACGGCAACGGCGGCGTAGCCCGTTCCAATGGACGCGCTCCACAGAATCTTCGGGCCTTCCTTGGGCCATGTAGCGGACCAATCGGACTCGACCGAAATGCCGTTGCGTTGCGGACCACGCCATTGCGGCCATTCGGTCGAAATCACTAAACTTTCCAATGCGAAAGAATGAATGGTTGTCAGAATAAGAATCAAAAGAAAGTATGTGCGCATCCGGATCCGTCCTGGTTGAGTTTATCAGCGAAGTGCACATCCATTTACACCTCGACTTCGATTCGAACGAGTCCATAATAATCGAATCATGCCGTCCGAAACTACGCATTTATCGAAGCCCACTCAACGCTTCCGCATCCGCTTTTCGCTTCGCTCACTCTTGATTTGCTCCTTGCTCTGTGGTGCGTCGATGCTTTTTCGCGAGAATTTCGGGTCGTGGGAAAAGGTGCGAATTGTCCAGGAAACGGGTGAAATCAGGCCATGGCCCAAAATAGACCCGGACGATCGGCTCCATTTTATTCTCGACCGGCACATACCCAACGGGCGTTCGGATATTACCCATGTTGTATGTGACTTAAACAGCGGGGCAAACGCAGTGGAATCATCGGCCAGTTGGTTAAATGTCCGAGAAAAAACTGGATGCGTTCACTTGAGTTTTGTTGAATCGAAAAGCAGCGAACCGAATTATTTTCAGCAGACATGCGACTATCTAAAAGTCGGCCATTTGGTTACGACGCGATTTCCGTTGGAACGAGAACTCGGCGGCAAAGATGTCTTTTGCCTCGTTCCCAGCATGACGTCGCTGATTGTGTTTACCGTCAAAAAGCATGCGTCCACCCGTCTGGCTAAACACGCTTCGTTTGAACCCACGTTTGATATTTGGAAACGGCGTTCGACGAAATTGGAATCGTGCTTTGGATATCCGGAATGTTGGGGCGTGACGATTTTGTTTGGACTTTTTATTTGGAGTGTTGTGCGAGACTGGACGCAATTTCGATAGAAAGCGTATGATCCGCAATCAGTTCGTTCCAACGCTTGCTGCGTGAATGATCTTTTCCTGGGACGTGCCTTTTGCCGAAAAGATGCCGGCGACTTCACCGCGATGCATGACGAGAACGCGATCAGCCATGCCGAGAATTTCGGGAAGGTAGCTCGACGCAAGAATCACGGCGCAGCCGCGTTCGGCGCATTGGGCGATAAGCTTGAAGATTTCGAGCCGCGCCCCGACGTCGACGCCCCGTGCCGGTTCGTCGAGCAACAGCACATCGCAGCCTCGCGCCAGCCATTTTGCGAGCACAATCTTCTGCTGGTTACCGCCCGAAAGTGTTCGCGCGTTGACGTGGACACTCGGCGTTTTAATGGTGGCGGCCAGGCGCTGCGTTTCGGCCAATTCGGTTTCGCGCGCACAACTGACAAATGCACCTGTGGAGACGAGATCCAGATTGGCGATGGAGATATTTTGCGCGATACTCAAATCGAGCATCAAGCCTTGAATCTTGCGATCTTCCGGAACCAGACCGATCCCGGCGTCGATGGCTTCGCTTACTGAACCGCCGCTCAGTTTTTTTCCATTGAGCGCGATGCTGCCGCGCGTCGGCCGTTCAAGCCCGAAAATATTCCGCAGCAATCGGGTGCGGCCACTGCCGACGAGGCCGGCGACGCCGAGAATTTCGCCCGCATGAAGTTTGAAGGATACGTCCCGCAAGCGTTCCCCCTGAAAAACGTTATCGAGCTGGAGAACGGCGCTTCCCTTTTTATAGTGCCGCGGCGGAAACAGTTCGCTCATCTCTTTTCCGGCCATCGCGTTGACGAGTTTCGGGATCGTCGCTTGCTGGACCGGAAGTGTTGCGATCCAGCGGCCGTTGCGCATGACGCTGACGCGGTCGCCGATCTCCGCAAATTCTTCGAGACGGTGCGAGATGTAGACGATCGTTTTGCCGGACGCGCTCAGTGATTTGATCGTCTTGAAGAGAATCGACGTTTCGCTTTGGGAGAGCGCCGCTGTGGGCTCATCGAGAATCAGCACCCGGAATTTGCTGTTCAGCGCGCGGGCTATCTCGACGAGCTGCATCTGCGCTGTGCCGAGCGTGGAGACAATGTCGGTCGATTTGCAATGCGCTCCGACGCATTCCAGTAGTTCGTCCGCACGTTTGCGCATCGTCTTTTTGTCGATGAAAAATCCACCCGATTCTCTTCCAAGAAAAATGTTTTCGGCGACATTCATATGCTGGCAGAGTGCAAATTCCTGATACACGACGGCAACACCGGCGTTCATTGCGTCGATTGGCGAATTGAACCGGCATGCGATACCGTCGATTTCGATTGTCCCGCCATCTGGAATAACGGAACCGGCGAGGACTTTCATCAGAGTCGATTTGCCCGCTCCGTTTTCGCCTGCGACAATGTGAACTTCGCCTTCGCGCAGATTGAAATCAACCGCATCGAGCGCCAAAACGCCGGGGTAGCGCTTGACGATGCCCTGCATCGTGACGATGATTTTCGGAGACGAATTTGACATGGGGGAATCGATAGAAATATTATTTCTTATGTGTCTTTTCTTCAGCCTCGATCTTCTTGCGTTGCTCTTCAGTTTTGCGATCGAATTCTTCCTTCATCTTTTTCAAGTCGGCTTCGCGCTTGGCGTCTTGCTCCTGGCGCCTGGCGACTTCGTCTTTGTAGTTCTTTTGCGCGTCTTCGATTTCCTTGATCTTGGCCGCGTTAGCCGCGTCGTTGGCCTCTATTAGTTTTTTGAGCTCCGCATCGCGCTTCTTTTCGTCGGTTTCCTGACGAGCCAATTCGGCTTTGGATGCAGCTTGAGCCGCTTCAAATTGCTTGATGGCTTCGGCATTCTTCTTTTCTTGTTCTTCAGCCATTTTTTTCAATTCAGCTTCACGGTTCTTGTCTTTCTCCGCCTGCTCAATTAATTCCTTTTCGAGTTTCAGGGTCGACTTATCCTTCATCGTCGCGGGAATGACGATACTGGCTATAACCTTTTTATTTTCAAGAGCATTCAATGCTTGTGCGACTCCTTCTGAGCCGATCAGTCGCGGGCTCTGAGCGGCGAGCGCAACAATTTCACCGTTGTCAACAGCCTCGAGCAATACTTTTGCAGTATCGAAACCAACGAACTTCACTTTTCCGGCAAGCCCCTTTTCGCGCAAAGCGGTCAACATGCCAATGGCGCTGGATTCGTTGCACGCGAAGACGCCTTGGAAATTCGGGTTCGCGGCGAGCAATTCGTTCGCACTTTTGATCGCGTCTTCGCGCGTACCACCAGCGTATTTTTCCTGAACGATTTTGACGCCGGGAAACTCCTTTTTAAGCGTCTCAACAAAGCCTTCCTCACGCTCCCCCGTGCTCGCGCTGCCGGGCATGTAGCGGAACAATAGAACATCGCCTTTCTTGCCGATGGCTTCGGCCAACGCCCGCGCGCATTGGGCACCACCATCTTTGTTGTCCGTTGCAACGTAAGCTGTGTAGCGAGTGAATTCAGCGTCGACGCCGGAATCGATAATCACGAGTGGAATCTTGGCTTCGAAGCATTTGTCCACGGCTTGGACCAAAAATTTGGCATGGACGGGCGCGAGCACGATGGCAGAAACTTTTTGCGCAAGCATTTGATCGACAAGCGTCAACTGTGCTTCGGGTTGATCGCCGGGGTCGCCTGCCTTGAAAACAATATCGTAGTCGTGACCCTTCACCGCTTCTTGCGCGCCTTCTCCGACTTGGCGCCAAAATTCATGCGCGGTGCTTTTGGGAATGACGGCGATGGTTTTCTTGCCGCTTGGTTTCACATCGGCGACAGGTCCAGGAGCGGCCGGTCCGCTCGAGGCAGGTGTGCCGGATTTGACGGGTTCGGTCGACGGAGCACTTCCTCCCCCGCAACCGACAAGAATAAGGAGCGATGCAGCGGCGAGGACGGATCGAATGGCGGAACGAAACATGAGCTCTCCTGCTTCTTCATACGGGTTGACAATGGCCTGGTGCTTTACGCGCCTAGGCGCAAAAATAATATTCAATTTCAGCGGAATGCAACGCAAATTCAAAGACGGTTTTATGTACGAGTCCTTCAAACCGAATCATTCAGGAGTGCGCAGTCGAACTCTGACAGGGTGGCCGTCCCAAATTGGACTCGATTTTGGCCGGGTGAGCGCAGCGAACTAGAAGCTCCTATTTGACTCTCAAATTGAACGGAGTGCCAGAGCTCGCTTTTCTTCGGGAGATTAGGCGGACGCTTGTTGTGCATTCCGCACCCATCCTAATTTGAATACCATTAGGATGGCGCCCAATCACAATTCGACCACGCACTCATCGTTCAGCATTCGGGCGAAAATATCGTGCGACACGAATACGCTTGCTGTAGAATTTACTCAAGTTACTCAAGTCCTACTTTTTTAAAGACACGAGCGATTGCATATTTTATTGAGGCGAAGCGGGTGAGTCACTTCGTGTTCCGGTGTCAATCTTGAACTTTGCCACGATGTGGAATCGGTTTTACATATTGGGTTAGCAAAAGCGTTCGTTGCAAGACACAAGGATAGGTCACTAATGGAAATGACCCGAACACGTTCGGTGAAATGGTGGCAATTTCATCATGCTCTGTTGCGTTACAAGTTTTTGGTTGTATCCATTCTGATTCTCGGCACGTTTGGATCGATTGTTTACACCTCACGAATTCCCAAGGAATACCGGGCTACATCCAGCGACATGGTTGATAGTTTTTCCAGTGCCAGTAGTGGCGAGTTCAATGGCGTTTCGACGATCGATATGTCGCGAGCGCACAAGATTCTTGCAGAAAGCAAACCGGTTCGAGACCGAATCATTCTCCAAAGCGGTATATCGCTTGAACGGAGCGCTGCGGCCACTTTTGAAGCGCGCGTTGATGGGATTCTGATTTATTTCAGCGTGACGGACGGGGACTACAACGTCGCCAAAAAATTGGCGAATGCCTGGGCGTCAGGATTTATTCAGGAAATCGAATTCCGCGAACAAAACGGCAACACGACCGCTCAAAAATCATTCTCCGAAAAATACAACACATTTCACGATCAATGGTTAAAAGCCTCAAAAGATATCAACGATTTGCGGATTCAGACGGGCTTCAGCGCGGAAGGTTTCAGTACCGATCCCATTCACGCTACGGTGGCGGGTTACAACAAAAAGAAGCTCGATGCAGAAGCGCAACTCAACACGTTGGATAAAGAGTTGTCATTCATAAAAGATCCGAATATCGACGCTTCCAATCTCGTGTTGCTGACTTACGTCCAGAATGACGCGGCGTTTTTAGAACGATGGAAAAAATTCAAAGAAACGGAATCTGCGCTCAGTGACGTCATGATCAAATACAAAAAGGGGCCCGAGTGGACGACAGCCGAAGATCAACAAAAAGAAGCGAAACTTCTTTTGG
>JANXLS010000800.1 GCA_025355035.1 Planctomycetota bacterium
TTCTTGAACGCGCTCAAGCCGATCAGGCGAATTGGCGAAAGCGGTGACTGCCGTGTGTGGATAGGGGCTGCGCTCACGGCATTTGATTCACTGCCGAAAGCCGTGCGCCACGAAAATATGCGCGAAAATGCGGACGCCATTTACGAGTGGGGACGGCAATTCAAAAGGCTGGACGACATGCTCTGCGAATTTTGGCGACTCCGTGCCATTTACAGTGATTGGCAAGGGTTCAAATATGGAAGTGGGATTTCAGTCGCAAACGAAGCACTGAAGGAGACAACCAGCATCGTCGTGGTGCTTCAAGATGAGTCGGGGAAGAATGCGATGCTCCCTGCTTCCGAAAACGTGTATTTCGCGCCTGTAGCGAATCACACGACGAAATTTAATATGGCATCTTAGGAGAAATCCGCCAATGGCTAAGACTTACTCAAGCGACCTGAATCCAATTCTGCGATTCGTTACAAAATTTGTTCGGGACGCTCGCGACAATCTCGCGAGCGATCCAGCGTGCGCGGAGTTCTTCGATTCATCCGGTCGGCTTGAACCGACCCTGGCGCTGCGCCTTCTCTTCACTGCGGTTGAAATTTATTTCGCTCGACACGAACCAAAAATGAAAAGAAAAAATGGACATCCGGACTCAATCCTTTATGACAAGGTGATCGAGTTGATTCAGCGGCAGTACGCAAGGTCGAGATTTGTTGTCACGTCAAAACGCGCAAACTTCACCCGCAGCCTTGCAAAACTGCTGGCCGCGACCGTGCTGCGCGATGTTGGGGAGTATGCCGCTGCAAACAGAGTGTGGGAGTGAGCCATGACAATCTATTCATATCTGCGGTTCAGCAGCGAGAATCAAAGCGGTGGCGTCAGCATCGACATGCAGCGATCGGCGATTCGATCGTACATCTCGACGCACCCTGAACTCAAGAACTACGCTCTTGCCGAACGGATCGACGAGGCGAAGTCCGCGACTACGTTGAAGGGACGAGATGGGCTCGCCGCCATCCGGAATGAAGCCCGGTCCGGCGACATCGTGATCGTTTTCAAACTCGACCGTCTGGGTCGCAATCTGCTCGACTCGCTGAAAGTCTTGAAAGAGTTCGAGGAGAAGAACGTCCGCATTATCTCGACGAGCGAGCCGGACATGCCACTTGTTCGTCACATGCTCCTCGCGATGAGCGAGGAGTTCAGCCGCCAACTCTCGGATCGTTGCAAACGCGCTTTGGATGGCATTGCGGAGTCCGGATTTGTTACGAACGGAGATCCCTACGGCTACGAGATTCGACCGGCCGGTAACCGAAAAAAGCTGATGCCAGTTCCAGAAGAAGCCGCAGTTGTTCAGCGGATCTTCAAAATGCGTGCCGTCGGCAAGAGTCATCGCGACATCGTCCGCGAGCTCAACCGTGACAAGGTTCCAAGCCCGCGCAAGGGGCTCTGGAGTCTCGGTTGCACGTCAGCCATGTTGAAGAACGAAACGTATCTCGGGCGGATCATCAGCGGGCAGCGAATCTTCAAGAAAGGGCATGGCCTTCAGGGCTTCCGACCGCGCAGCGAATGGTCGATTGGCGAAAACGCGCATGAGGCCATCGTGAGCGAGGAACTGTGGGCGCAGGTTCGGCAGCGCGACAGCAAGAGCACTCACAGCCACAAGAACTCGTCCACGTCTCGCGGCAAGCACTTGCTGACCGGATTCCTGCGGTGCGCGGAGTGCGGAGCAAATCTGGTCGTCGATCGGTCGAATGACCGGAAGTACTACGGCTGCCAGTCCGGGAGAGACTACGGCGTCAAGAAGGCGTGTCGCTGCCGTAGCTTGCTCTACGTTCAGCGTACCCACTTGGTCGTCGAAGAAGTGATCATG
>JANXLS010000846.1 GCA_025355035.1 Planctomycetota bacterium
CTCTTGAAAAACTCCGGATCTTTTTTCCAGACAAAAACACTGAGTTCATGGCTGGCGTGCTTGGAATATAAGGCTCGCTTCTCCTCCGGCTTCAAGGATGGCCAACGCGTGATGAAATTGAATTCGGCGAGCGACGCATCCTGGCTGAGCGTCGAGTACAAGCCATACACTTTCGCCAGTGAATCGTACAATTCAACGGTCGATGTCCCGACATCGGCGAGCTCAAACTTCTGGTTGCCCTCAACAATCGAAACCTGCTTGCGCTCTGTGAAATGCTTCGTCACATCCAGCGGCTTCGTAAGTCGCAAATCGTTCGGAACCGTCTTCGTTTCAGGCAGAACCACCTGCTTATAAACCGTGTTGCTGTGATCTGCTGCGAGCAGGTGAATCTGCTGCCCGGCACCGATGTCTTTGCGCGCAATGGTGACAACGCCATTCGCGTCGGGCTTCAAGTTCGCAAGCAACGCGGCTGGTGTTGGGAGGAAATCAAAATTGGCGAGGTTGTTTGTCGCTTGAACTGCCATGCCGCCACCGTGCCGTTTGACCATCAACTTTCGACCGCCGCCCGCTTCATTGCCGAAGTCGCCGCCTTCCTTGGCCGCGTTCTCGCCGGTTTCCGTTTTGCGAATCGCCCACGGATTCAACAGAAGACTCGGCCGATTCAACATGTTGCCGGGATACTTCGTCGCGTATTTGCGATCCATGATGTAGCGATATTCGTCGCCGATGTCGCGCCCGGCGAGGTACTGTGTTTCAGCAACGCCGACCTGTACTTCAGCCGGCTCTTCAAACTCGACTTTGCCCAAATGACCGAACATCGAAAACGCCGGAACGAATCGAGTCGCCGACACATGCAGTCGCGCAAATTGATCCGCATTTTTCAGCGTGACTTTGATCGTGTCCGCCGTCACATCGACAGCCGCGATTTGCAGCGGTGCTGGGTTGATGACTTCCAACATACGCGCATTCGATGCCGCAAAACGATCCACGATAATCCCTTCAGCTACTTTCAGCGAAACATGCTGGTTCGCATCTTTCATGAAAAGATCGTAGTCGCCGCGGGGCAACGTTGCGATTTCGTAGCAACCGTCCTTGATCGTCAATGCAGCGAAATGGTCAGTCAAGAAACCGCTGCCGCGCTTTTCAAGCAGCGAAACTTCCGCGCCGCTGGGCGCGACCAACTTGCCCATATAAGGGACACGGATCGCATCGCCGGACTTGGCGTTCAGCGAATTCGGCATCGAGTGGAACGCGTCCTGAATGCCCCAGATGCGCTCGTGGCCATCGATGCCTACTGTCTTAACCCAAGCGATTCCTGCTTCATCCAACGCGCCGAGATTAATGCGGCCGTCCGCACCGCTCTGCAAGGTGACATGTATCGTTTCCTTAAAG
>JANXLS010001016.1 GCA_025355035.1 Planctomycetota bacterium
CGAGACCTTTCACCGATTGCCAAATTGCAGATAAAAAAACTTAATATCCTGGACACCGGCATCGAGGATTTTAGTCCGCTGATCAACATGCCGCTGGAGTCCATCTTGTGCGACTTGACCGAGAAAAACATTCCAATTTTAAAGTCGATCAAGACCCTGAAAACGGTTAACGGCAAACCGGTGTCGGAATTGAAGTAAATGTTTGGTGACAGAGTGCGCCACAATAGTGCGCTTTTCCAGCGGGTGCAAGTCCCGCCTTAAACTCCGCGAAAGCCGGGACAGACGTCGCATTGTTTTAAGGTTAAATGAATGCGCCGTCTGTCCCGTAGTTTAATGTTGTCTGGGCATGGTTCGGCGAACGGTTCTTTGAGGAGAAATCGCTGGTTCCGCACGAAGGAGGGCATAACGTTTGACGACCCATCTGCGTAAAAAAAAACTACTTCTGAAAATAGGGCAACGATGAAAACCAAAGGGATGTTGGAATCCGAAATCAGCCAGGCGATTATCAAATTCGAAAAGGACTATATGGGACGCGGGCCGTTGGAGACGCGCACGTTCCTCGTCGAAGACATGGTTCTCGTGCGGCTTCGAAAAGTGCTGACGCCTGCGGAATTGAAACTCGCTGGCGACGAATTGGCTTCGCGCCGCGCGCTGGTCAAGCAGGTTCGGCACGAGTTGCTGGAGCACGGCCGGCCACTTTTGGAAGCCGCGATTACGGGTATTCTCGACGCGAAAGTCGTCAGTCTGCACACGGACATCAGCACCAAAACCGGAGAGCGAATCATCGTGTTCACACTCGACAAAGCGCCGCAATTTCAAGAAAATTGATAGATCGTGCTTGACGTCAACGTTCCAATAGTGTAGTTTTATCGCGCTCGAGAAAGCCGATACGCCGCAAGGTTGGTGGGGTTTCAGGAGCAAACTAAATATCGCCATCAAGCTCAGTGGGATGAATGCCTGCGAAGAATGAAGGGCGGACGCTAACAGCGTACCGCCCTTTTTTTTATTTTTCGCGCGTTCTGCCCGCCCGGATAGAAGGCCAGAATTGTCCACGGACGATTCTGGCCTTTTTTTATGTTCTCAGATAGGCAGACATGCTTCATCCGACCGTCGAAACCAGTGTGGACCGGCACCTCGACAAACTCGAAGCCGAAAGCGTCTACGTACTGCGCGAGGCGTTTTC
>JANXLS010000859.1 GCA_025355035.1 Planctomycetota bacterium
TCCGGATCATCAACGGAAGGTCCTTGCCAAACAGCAACAACCCCACCAATCCGAGGATAAACATCGATTGGAAGCTGAGTAAATTGGCAATAATAAGCGGCATAGTATCGCTACTGAATCCGGTGCACTGTTGTATTTAACTGGCATTGAATTTTAAGTCGATCTTGATTCACTCCGTTCCTCCCATCTGGGACGAAGAAAGTGGCCGGGGGGGAAAGGGGTACTCCCTCATTGCCCCCGGAATCGATCGCCTTGTTTTCCGCTCCCTGAAAGGTGCGCGGGAATTTCGGCCTTGCCTTGCACCCATTATCCGGTGCACGTTTAACATCAATCCAACCGACTGCTACATCGATTTACTTCTTGGCTTCAACCGGTTCAGGCGCTGCGGGTGTTTCCGTAGTCGCTTCATCCTCACCAGCCTTCACACCCTTCTTGAATTCGCTGACGCTGGATCCCAGGCTGCGGGCGACCGAAGGCAATTTGTGTCCGAAGAACAACAATGCCAAAAGCGCGATCACCGCCAACCCGATTGGACTCTCCAATAGATTCGCGAAAATAGGTGTCATCATAGTCTTTCTCTCCTCTAATTCCCTATACAACCGATCCCCCCCTTCGTCCAAACGTTCTGAACCGAAAAAAGAAACCTTCATCATTAGTATACCCCGTAATCCGGCGCATTCAAAAAGAAAGCGGTCCAAATCACATTATTTGAATCAGTACACCCCGGACCAAATGACGCTCCAGTCATGAATCAAGACGCATGAAAATAGAATTTTGAGCCACTATTTTGTCGTGTATTTCGTCTCTTTCGTGGTCCCCAGCCGTTTCCCGTCCGTTCTTTGCGCCTTTGCCTTCTTTAGCTTTCCTTTCCATCCGGCTGGCAAGCCTTCTCTAACGCACGCCGATCATTTTAACTCGATCGCTATTCCGAGCATGTTCCTGCAAGGTACGGCGGACAAGCTAGCCGAGGTGGGCCTCATTCAACCCGCAGTGGCGTCGTTCGGCCCATTGGCGAGACTGCATCTTATTCAGGGAGCCGGTCATTCGTTCCACGTGCCGAAAC
>JANXLS010000869.1 GCA_025355035.1 Planctomycetota bacterium
CTACGCGAAGCGAGTTTTTCGAAGTACCACGCCGCCCGCCGCAAGCAGATTGGCGCGAGGGTTTTATCCGGTAGCTCTTCTAAGGAGCGCAAGTTTCAATCAAAACTTATTTCGAGGTCTCGGCTATGCGTCTTTTTCGGCTGGTGTTTGTTTTGAGTTTGATGGCATCGATTGCGAGTTCGGCGTTTGCGTCGGGCGTCGTTATTTATCCGTTGGATCAGGCTTCGATCGCGGTTGGGGCGCGCTTTGATTTCAAGGTCGAATTTCCGGAGAAGATCACGGACGGAGACTTCGAAATCTTTATTGGCGGGAAGCCTGCGGCGGACGTTTTGGGTGCTGCGGGAAAGGTGATTGAGGAGACGTTTGGGAAGCCGAAGACGACGGCATCGGCGTTCATCGCGCGCGATTGTTCGTTGCGCTCAGAGAGCGAAGCGTTGAGCGTCGAGGTGCTTGTTCGCAAGGACAGTGTCGGGAAGGCGACGTGGCGTGTGTTTGCGCAGAAAGCAGACGGGAAGGTGGCGAAGAATGTCATTTTGATGATCGGCGACGGGTTGAGCCAGGCGCATCGAACGGCGGCGCGGATAATGTCGAAGGGGATTCGGCAGGGGAAGTATGCGGGCAAACTCGCGATGGACGACATGCCGCACATGGGGCTGGTCGGGACGTCCGGTGTCGATTCGATCATCACCGATTCGGCCAATTCGGCGACGGCGTACACAACAGGGCACAAATCCAGCAACGGCGCGCTGTGCGTGTACCGCGATCGAACGGATAGTGGCAATCCTGCTGATGACCTCGATGATCCGGCGGCGGAGACGATTGCATTCCTCGCGCGGCGCTTGGGTGGCAAGGCTGTGGGCGTGGTCAGCGATGCGGAAATTCAGGACGCGACGCCGGCTGCGATGTACGCGCATGTCGCGACGCGCAGTAACTACGCGGCGATTTCGGAAATGCTCGGGCGGACGAACTTCGACGTGATCCTTGGCGGCGGTCGTGCATCGTTTTCGCCGCAGACGTATGCCTCTTTTAAAGAACAGGGTTACACGGTCGCGGAAACGCGGACGGAATTGCTGGCGGCAAGCGGATCGAAAAAGCTCTTCGGCTGTTTCAATCCGAAGAACATCGATGGCGTGATGGATCGCCGGATGGGGAATTTTACTCCGGCCAGCGAGACGGATCAGCCGGATCTGACAGAGATGGCGACGTCGGCGCTGAAGGTTCTCGATGCGGCTCCGAACGGATTCGTGCTGATGATTGAAGGCGCGCGCATCGACAAGTATTCGCACTCGCTGGATTGGGAACGCGCGGTAATGG
>JANXLS010000881.1 GCA_025355035.1 Planctomycetota bacterium
TGGAAAAATCCGGCGCTTTTTGTCCGGCTCTTCGTTGCGAGCTTCAAGCGTTATCTCCTCTGATAGCGCTTGAAGCTCGACGCCTCGATCCGAACAAAAATCGCTCGGCTTTTTCCATGCGCCCCCTTTTTCAACGGGCTGTTAGGTATAGCACCCACTGGACTCTATCGAAAGGATCTCGCTTGAAACTCGCTAATCTCGCACTACTCGTCGTGACAGCTTTCGTGTCGCTCCAATTATCGGCCGCCGATACCGGGGTCGGCGTTGCGCCGATCGAAGGTGCGGAAGTCATACTCGACGGTTCGCGTCAGATGCTGGACGACAAATGGATTTATTGGGAAGGCCCCGGGTTTAAATCCGCGATGCCGATTAAATGGAAAATCGTCGACGATCCAGTGGATAAAGGGACCGTTCTGATGACCGACGACCCCGTCGCTGCGGGCGGAAAATTTGGTTCCGCGGACATCGTTACAAAGAAGACGTATCGCGACTTTCGCCTGCACATCGAATTCCTGGTTATGAAGGAACACGGTAACAGCGGCGTGTATCTTCAGAATCGTTACGAAATGCAGATTTGCGACGGTGACAAGACGCCCCACGGAATGGGTGCGGTTATCAACGAAACGCCTTCGCCGTATCACGTCTATAAAGGGTTGGGCAAGTGGAATTCGTACGACATCACGTTCCGTGCCGCGCGCTTCAAAGACAGCAAGTTGGACGAAAAGCCACTTGTGACGATGTACTTTAACGGCATCAAAGTTCACACGAACGTCAAAATCAATCAAGTCTGGGGCGGCAAAAATTCTGGCATTGATGGCGGAAACGACGGCGGCAAGGGCATCACCGACATTCCCGGCGGGCTGAAACTTCAATGCGAAGGCCACGACGTCCGCTTCCGCAACGCATGGATCAAAGAACTGGATTTGAAGGAAGCAAACACCGATTTTTAGAAATTGTGCCGCTGGCGTCCCGCTAGCCATTGCATGCCAGCGGACGCAAAAGTTTCGCTTTCATTTTTGGTCCGAAACTTTAAGATGACGGCTTCGAATTTCGAATCATTGATTCAGGGAAAATTGGAATGAGCATTCTCGTCAACAAAGACACGCGCGTCCTGTGTCAGGGCATCACCGGAACGTCCGGCGCTCAGCATACCACCTTTTGTTATCGCTACGGCACGAAGATGGTCGGCGGCGTAACCCCGGGCAAAGGCGGTACGACCTTCGATATTGCGGACGCTGAAACCGGCGGCGGGTTCGACGGAAAACAGAAATCGCCCGGCGCGAAATTGCCGATCTTTAACACGGTCGCCGACGCCGTCAAAGCGACGGGTGCGGACGCGACGATGATTTTTGTTCCCCCGCCCTTTGCGGCCGACGCGATCATCGAAGCGGCTGACGCCGGCATCCAATTGATCTGCTGCATCACCGAAGGCATTCCGGTCATTGACATGATTCGCGTGAAGCAGAATTTGAAGAACCGTCCAAACATCCGACTTGTGGGACCGAACTGCCCGGGCGTGATCACGCCGGAAGAATGCAAGATCGGCATTATGCCGGGATACATCCATAAAAAGGGCGATATTGGAATTCTGTCGCGCTCCGGAACACTGACGTACGAAGCCGTCTGGCAGGTCACGTCGCTCGGCAGTGGCCAAAGCACGTGCGTGGGCATCGGCGGCGATCCTGTCAAGGGGACGGATTTCATTGAAGTATTGCAGATGTTTCAGAACGATCCGCAGACGGCGGGCGTCATGATGATCGGGGAAATCGGCGGGAGCGCTGAAGAAGAAGCGGCAGCGTGGATCAAGAAGAACATGACCAAGCCGGTCGCTGGATTCATTGCAGGACGTACCGCTCCCCCGGGTCGCCGCATGGGGCACGCAGGCGCGATCGTCTCCGGCAATTCCGGCACCGCCGAGAGCAAAGTCAGCGCGATGAAGGACGCGGGGGTTGCGGTCTGTGACAGCCCATCTGACATGGGTGCAACGCTGCTCCGCAAAATGGGACGCATCAAGTAAGTGCTAAACGCAACAGTACCAAACGCGCAGCAACGCGCAGGCGAAGGCGGCGGGCTCCCCAAGGGTCTGTCGCTTTTTCGTTTCATGCTATTCTCGTTTGTGATGCTGGGCGGAGTGTACGGTGGAGCGTCGTTGTATTTCAACACGTTGCCCATTCCCGGCGACGTACCGCCACCGGGCGCGGGCGTATCGTCGGCTCAGTGGCAACCCTCTCCTTTATGGCTGCCATCGTGGGGGTTGATTAAAGGAGGTGTGTTCGTTCAGCACGCCTCCGATGGTTACCGGTTTTCGAGCCAGCTTGGTCATGCGGCGTTCGGGAGTCTGACTGTTTTTCTTGGAATGGCGATCTTCGCAACGATCGGCTGGCAATTGGGTGAAGCGGTTCGAAAATGGTGGGTTCGAAATCGAAATTCATAAATCGAGGCGGACCGCAAGTGCTCGGCGAAATCAGGAGGAAATTCAATGCCACTGGCCGCTTTTCCGAAGTGCTTTTTGAACGCGATGTGTATCGACAAGACGATGAGTGTCGATCAGTGGATCGCACTCGCTGCGGATCAACTCGATGTTGACGGCCTCGAATTTTATTGGGGTTTCACGCCGACAGATCCGACGGAATTGGCGCGGATCAAGGCGTTCGCAGCGGCGCGCGGTCTGACGATTCCGATGATGTGCTATTCACCGGATTTCATCAAACCGGAAGTGGCGGAGCGACGCGTTGAAATCGAGAAGCAGAAAGTCGCGATCGAAGCCACTGCTCGTTTGGGCGGAACGTTCTGCCGCGTGTTAAGCGGGCAGCGGCGGGCCGATGTGGCGCTCGCCGATGGCATCAAACTCGCTGCGGATTCGATTAGTGAGTTGATTCCGTTTGCGGCGCAGCACGGCGTGACGTTGATTCTCGAAAATCATTATAAAGACGGTTTCTGGACGTTTCCGGAATTCGCGCAGAAGATGGACGTGTTTTTGAAATTGCTCGATGCGATTCCGGAGTCGCCGAATTTCGGAGTGAATTACGATCCATCGAATGCCATCATCGCCGGCGACGATCCGATCGCGTTGCTTGAAGCCGTCAAGAGCCGAGTCGTTTCGATGCATGCCAGCGACCGCTTTTTTGAGGGCGGAACGGCGGACGATCTTCGACAGCTCGAAGCGCATCCGTCGATGGGCTATGCGCCGATTCTGCGTCACGGTGTCGTTGGCCGCGGGTTGAACGATTACGACAAAATATTCTCGATCCTGAAGAGAGTCGGTTTCGCGGGGTGGATCAGCATCGAGGACGGCGAAGATGTCGCACTCGGGATGGAACACTTGCGACTGTCGGCAGATTTTCTGCGCGTCAAGATGGCGGAGCATGGGCTGAAGTAGAGTTCAAAGTTCAAGGTTCAAAGTTAAAAATTAAACGGCGCGGAATGGTTCGCGATTGCGAATTGTTGTATTCGGAGTTTAATTTGCTTCTGAGTTGATCGGCTGTTACAAACGCAGGAGCCAATTGGCCAGAACGACCCTTTTAAAGGAAATTTTGACATGCCGACGTATGAGTATGCCTGTACCGCTTGCGGAAATGAATTCGAACGATTCGAAAGCATCACCGCCAAACCGAATAAAACCTGCCCCGAATGCAACGCAAAAAAATCCGAGCGTAAAATCTCGGGCGGCGGCGGCTTCATTTTTAAGGGAACGGGATTCTATATCACCGATTATAAAAAGGGCGGCAAAGGCGAGAGCAAGACTGCGGCGAAAAGCGACAGCGCGGCGGCAACAGCGACGACTGCGGCGCCAACGGAGACACCCGCTGCATCGGGCGGCGGCGGTTGCGCTACTGGATGCGGTTGTCATTCCAGCCCGGCCCCGGCGCCAGCAAAGAAGGACAGTGCGAAGACGTCGTCCGCGAAAACGGCTTCGAAGAAGTAGCGGAATTCAATTCGGCAACGAAAAAACGCTCCGTAAAAACGGAGCGTTTTTCATTAATCCAAAACTGATTTACTCGAAACTACTTCTTGGCGACAGCGGCCGGTTTCGCTGTGACCTTCGCGGCAGGCTTGACTTCGGCCTTCGCTGCGGGAGCGGCAACTTTGCCTTCTTTCGCGGCTTTCGCGGCGATTTCTGCGGCAACGTGTTCTTCGACGGACAGAATGTGGACGCGTTTCTTCGCGGTTTTGTCGAATTTAACGATGCCATCGGTCAGCGCGAAGAGCGTGTAATCGCGGCCCTGGCCGACGTTCTTGCCGGCTCGGAAGACGGTTCCGCGCTGGCGAAGAATGATGTTGCCCGGAATGACGTATTCGCCACCGTAGCACTTGATGCCCAAAAACTTCGGCTTGCTATCGCGACCATTCTTGGACGAACCCTGACCCTGTTTATGTGCCATGTACCCAATCCCTTTTTTCCAGTCGAACGCACGTGTCTCACCCGCGTTTAAGAGGGAGTAAGATATCTCGTACTTGACGGATTTCAAGCGCGTTTTTTATTTTTTATCGCAAAGACGCGAAGAACCGCAAAGGCGCAAAGAACGGCGAATCAAGGGCTGGTCAATGCGAGGATTAGCGGTTCGATGTTTTTGCGGATGTCAAAGTGATTTTCGATAACGTCTCGCGCCCGCAAAGCTTTTTCCGATGCCATTTCCGGTTCCATCAACACCTTGCGAATCGCGAGCGCTAAATCCCGAGTGAAACGCGATCCGCCGGAATACGACGGAACGCGCTCGACCACAAATCCCGTCGATGCGTTGAGCACATCCGTCAAACTTCCCGCATTCGTTCCAATCACCGGAACGCCATACGCGAATGCTTCCAGGACGACATTCGGCAATCCATCGCTGTCCCCTTCGATTTCAATACTGGGCACAACGAACGCATCCGCGCTCTCAAATTGCCTCGTCATCTCCGCCGCATCAGCGACTCCCGGCATTGAAATCCGCGCACCCGCTCCGAGCCGCTCGATCTGTTTCACGAATCTTTTTCGCTCGGGTCCTTCGCCGAGAATCGTCAACTCAATTGCCGCGTCGTCCAAATCCGGGCGCGCGAGGGCGTCGATCAAATCGTTGAATCCCTTCTTGGGAACGAACCGTCCGGCCGCGAGCAGCCGAAGTTTTTTGCCGTTTGGGCTGCGCTCGTGCCGCGGCGAAAATGGGTAGTGCTCGAAAGGAAGTCCGTGCGGCATGTAGTCGATTTTTTGGACGTTCGATTCGTCGTCACTCAGAATTGATTTTGCATATGCTTCAGCTTTGCGATTGCATGTAAATACGCTGCGGGCCGATTGAACCTTCGCGGCAAGCAGTGAAACCTGCGCGTCGACAAACACGTCCCGCGCGTGGCACGACATCACGAACGGCAGTTTCAACGCCCCCGCCGCAAGCCACCCAAGCGTCGAAGGCAGACTCGCGAAATGCGCGTACACGATTTTATGCCCGTGTTCGCGGATGATCTTTGTCAACGAATCCGCGCAACCAATCTGCCGGAAGGCGGTCGCGCCCAACGCGTCTTCAACGAGTTTCAAGCGCTCCTTCGCCGCTGCATCCGCTCCAACATTTCGCACGAACGTTGGGAGGAAACACGACGGCAACACGATGCGATGCGGGAGGAGATTTTTGAATTCGGGATCGGCATCGCAATCGGAATCGCCAGCGCGAAGGCAGTAGATTTTGAACTCGATGCCGCGTCGCAGAATTTCGTTCAACTCGCGCGCAATGAATCGCTCGCTCCAGCGCGGAAACGTATCGACGATGATGGCGACGGACATGCAGGCGTTCCTTTTGTTACTGTTCGAGCGGTGTTTTCGAACCCGGTGATGATTGCGGCGGACGTATAAACGGTGCGGATGGCGCGGACGGCCCCGCTCCGGCGGTCGTTGGCGCCGGGACCGTCGTTGCTAAATTCCCATTCTTGGGGCCCGCGTCCGATCGATTTTTCATTTCTTGAAACAGGGATGCCGACACCACCGACGCAACAAAAATCAGTGGCGAAATCAACAGATACACCGCAATTTTTCCTCGCGCTTTGCTCATGATCGCGAAACTGACGACGCACAAAATCGTGACCATGTACGCCGCCGCGATTTGAATCGGAGCCCAATTCTTCCCGGCAAAATTGACGCACAGCGTTGCCAGCGCTGCCGCGTACAACGAGGCTCCCAGCAACAGGCCGAGGCTGAATTGAAATTTTTTCGGGCGTTGAGTCGCTTGAAATTCGTCAGACATTCGCCACCCTTGTTATTGTTTTTTGAATTCCACATCGAGCCGAACGTTGTCGTGCTTCAATGCGTCGCTGACTTTGCTCAATAAATGCCCCACCGCTTCTTTTGCGTTTTTGTCCGCACGGTCCTGGATCAATTCGTGATGACCTAATTCGATCGCTGCTTCCTTCAGATGCCGCATCGCTTCGTCGCGAACCGACGCACCTTTTAAGAGCGATATTGGACTCCAGCCAAACTCGGTTCGCACCTGCATTTTCGAGGGATCGTTTTCCACTTCCACAATATCCGGGTCGAGCGTCGGGTGCGGGATCGTCACGATCAGGCGCTTGCCCAATTCGTCGTAGTTGAGATCGTTCATCGAAAGATCGTTCAAGCGCAAAACGTACTGGACAACAGCGGGCGTTCGGACTTCCACTTTCGCCGAACCGACGTTGTAGCCGAAAAGCGTGGTCGTACTTTCCTGCGTGACGGACGCCGTCAGCGGAGCGGTCAGCACGACCAACTTCGGAGAATTATTAAGCTTCCCGATTTCGCCGCTCAATAGAATATTGTATGTCGTCTTCGGCTGGAACGCGCTGGCGGTCGCTTCGGTAAATCCGCGGAACGCGCTGATCGAATAAAGGGCCACCGTCGTTCCTGCGACGATGAAAAGCGCCGCGACGATCGACAGATATTTCATCCAATCCGAAACCTTCGCGCCGTCTTTTTCGCCAGGTGCTGCTATTGCGGGAACGGGAGCGGACACTGATGCGGGCGGTTCCATTTCAGTTTCCTTGATTTTCTTCGAGCGGATTGATCGAAAACGAATTCGTCTTTTCGCGCCAATCACTATAATGAACAAAGTGTCGAGTGCCAAGTGCCGAGTGCTGAGGAAAAGCGCCGGTTATGCGGAACTTAAAACTCGGCACTCGGCACTCAGCACTCGGAACTTTTTTATGGCGGTGTTTAAGGCAGTTGATACGGCGATCAAGTTTGCGGCCAATGAAGCGAAAATTCGGCACTTCTGGAAAGAGAACGGCATCTTTGAAAAGTCGCTGCGTGCGCGCGAAAATGTGAAGGACACGAAACACTGGGTTTTCTACGAAGGCCCGCCGACAGCCAACGGCCGCCCCCACCCCGGCCACGTGCTGACGCGCGTCGTCAAAGATTTGTTCCCGCGCTACAAGACCATGTGCGGCTACTACGTCCCTCGCAAAGCCGGTTGGGACACGCACGGGCTGCCCGTCGAGATCGAAGTCGAGAAAGATTTGAAGCTCGACGGCAAAGCCGAAGTGCTCAAATACGGCGTCGAACCGTTTGTGCGAAAGTGCATGGATTCTGTCTTTAAATACACGACTGATTGGGAACAGAACACTGAGAAGATCGGCTTCTGGATTGACCTCAAAGACGCCTACGTCACGTATCATAAGGAATACGTCGAGAGCGTCTGGTGGTCACTGAAAGAACTTCACGCGCAGAACCTGCTTTATCGCGGCCACAAAATTCTGCCATGGTGCCCACATTGTCAGACGGGCCTGTCCAGCCACGAAGTTGGGCAGGGCTATCAGGAAGTCGAAGATCCGTCGTGCTTCGTCACGTTTCGCACGGACGATTGGGCGACGAGCAAAACCAGCTTCCTCGCTTGGACGACAACGCCGTGGACCCTTCCGAGCAACGCGGGTCTCGCGGTCAAAGCGGACACCGAGTATAGCTACGTCAAGCTCGGTGACGAAACGATCATCATGGCCAGCGCGCTGGTCAAGCAGGTGATGGGCAAGCTGCCACACGAAGTGACGAAGACGGAGATGGGCTCGGCGCTGGTCGGGCGGAAATATGCGCCGCTTTTTGACTGGATCGTCGAAAACCCTTTACTCGTAATCGGTAAGCCCAGATTAACTTCTCGGGCCCGAGGTGGTGCGGACGGTGGATTCCGCGTAATGAATCCTCACCCTATCGACTGGGATGATGCGATTGCTTGGCAGGTTGTGTCCGCTGATTTCGTAACCCTAGACACGGGAACCGGAATCGTTCATATCGCACCCAGCTACGGAGCCGACGATTACGCCCTTGCAATTAAAAAATCCCTTCACCTTTTTGCCGGCTTCGTTGGCCCTGATGGCAAATTCGATTATTGTCCAAATACGTTCAAGGGGCGTTTTGTTAAGGAAGCGGACAAGGACATCATCCGCGATTTAAAGGAACGCGGGCTGCTCTTCAAGCGCGAGAACTACAAGCACGATTACCCGTTTTGCTGGCGCTGCAAAAATCCGCTGATTTACTTCGCGCGCGGCGGTTGGTTCATCCGCACAACGCGCGAGATCCAAGACGTCATCGCGAACAATGAGAAAGTCGACTGGCATCCGGAGCACATCAAGGACGGGCGCTTCGGCAGCTTCCTGGCAAGCAACATCGATTGGGCCGTTTCCCGCGAACGTTATTGGGGCACGCCACTGCCGATCTGGACTTGCGATTGCGGCAACGAAGAAGCCATCGGCTCGTTCAACGATTTGAAGGGCAAGCCCGGCGCAAAGGGGCTCGATGCGTTCGACAAGGCGAAGGTAAAAGATGCCACACTGAACGATCATCTCCGCGTTCACAAACCGTGGATCGACGAAGCGACGTTTGGCTGTTCGAAGTGCGGCAAGACCATGCAGCGCGTGACGGAAGTTATCGATTGCTGGTACGACAGCGGGGCGATGCCGTTCGCACAGTGGGGTTATCCCCATGCGCCGGGATCGAAGGAGAAATTCAATCAAAATTGGCCCGCCGATTTCATCAGCGAAGCCATCGATCAAACGCGCGGCTGGTTCTATTCGTTGATCACCGAGAGCACGTTGCTGCGCGCGAGTTTCGAGAAGACGTCCGGTATTCAACGCGACTACCCGGTCCCGTACAAAACGTGTCTTGTGCTGGGACACGTCTGCGATGAAAAGGGCATCAAGCTCAGCAAGAGCAACAAGGAGCATCAAACGCCGAAGTACGATCCGAACGCAATCCTCGACGACGAAGGGGCCGACGCGTTGCGCTGGTTTTTTTATTCATCGACGAATCCGTGGACGAATTCGCGCTTTTCCCGCCCCGCTGTGCGAGAGGCTCAAAAAGAATTTTTGATGAAGCTGCGAAACGTCTTTTCGTTCTTCACGATCTATGCAAACATCGACGGCTTCGATCCGAAGTTCATTGAAGAACTTGACCTGATCACGCGAACGCAGCTGGACAAGTGGATCATCTCGGAACTGCACCAGACGATCAAAATCGTCCGCGCGAAACTCGACGCCTACGACATCTACAGCGCGGCGACGGCGTTGAACGCGTTCGTCGATTCGCTCTCGAACTGGCACGTGCGCCGTTCGCGAGAACGCTTCTGGGCGAGTTGGCAGCATGAGGACAAGAATACCGAACGCGACATCGAAAAGTGGAGCGCGTATTGGACGCTGTACGAATGTTTGATCGCCGTCGCGCAACTGTCGGCACCGTTCACGCCGTTCATGGCCGAAGAAATCTGGCAGACACTCGGCCGCGAACCGCATCTGGATGGCGAACTGGCGAGCGTCGTTCCGGAGAGCGTGCATCTCTGTAATTATCCCGAAGCCGACGAAGCGCTGATCGATCTGGCATTGGCTGAGGAATTCAAATTGGTCCGCGAAGCGGCGAGCCTGGGGCGCGCGGCGCGATCGAATTCAAAACTGAAGACGCGCCAGCCGCTGGCCAAGGTCGTGGCCATTTTGGCCAGCGCCGATCAGGAAGCGATTATTCGGAAGCACGAGTCCGTGCTGCTGGATGAATTGAATGTGAAAAGGATCGAAGTCGCGTTGGTTGCGGATCAATTCGTGACGTATGAAATGAAGCCGAATTTCAAGGCAATCGGGGCGAAGTTCCGAGAATCGGTTCCGTTCATCAAAGAGGCATTGAGCAAAGCCAACGTGGCGGAACTGCGCGCTCAGATTTCGTCCCAGGGCAAAGCGGCCGTCCTGCTTTCAAACGGGCAGAGCGTCGAACTGACAAATGAAGAAGTCGAAATCGGTCTAAAGGCAAAAGACGGTTTCGCCGCTGCAAGCGGTACAAGCGTCGTGATTGTTCTCGATACGCATCTCACGTCCGAGTTGCTCGAAGAAGGCGTTGCGCGCGAAATCGTGAACCGGGTGAACGGTTGGCGCAGCGAGTTGAATCTGGCATATGAACAACGCATCAACCTCGTGGTGCAGGGTAGCGCGAAGATTGAAGCTGTCGCGCGCAACCATGGCGCGTTCATTGCGAAAGAAACTTTGGCGGTGGAGATCGCAACCGGCGCGATTCCGGACGGCTGGCAGAAGCTGGATGAGAAAATTGACGACGAGGTGATTGTGTTGGGAATGCAAACCGTGACCATCTAGAGCAACTCACGTTTGAATATACACGCATCTGCTTGCGGCGGGCAAGCTGGCTCTTCGTTGCTCTCGCACTCCGTATCTACTCAATACGGCTTAGCTCGAGCGCCTCGATCCAGCCTGCCCGGCGCGGCGCATCTGCATGTACATTCAAACGTGAATTGCTCTAAAGGAGCGAATTATGGCCGACAGTTTTTATCAAAAAAGTAGTTTGAAACAATTGCGCCGTTTAAAGGGCGGCAGTCCCAACGCGGGCGAAACGGTCTCGTCGATGAATGCGTTTTTCAAGAACGCGATCAGCGAAGGCGTGCTGCCGGTGAAGACGAAGGAATTGATCGCCGTCGCTGTGGCGCACGCAACGCACTGCGTGTACTGCATCGATCATCACATCAAGTCCGCGGTCAAAGCGGGTGCGACGGAAGCTGAGATCAACGAAGCGATTCTCGTCGCGATCGCGTTGAATGCCGGGGCGTCGTACACGCATGCCGGTATCGCGCTCGATTCGCTGGACGAAGCCGTCGCTGAGACAAAAAAGTAACTTTATTTGCCAGCGCTCGGCGTAAAGTCTCACGCTCTCCCTCACCCCGCGCAGGGGTACGTGCAACGGCCATCTCCCAACAGGAGAGGGGAACGGCTACGGCGCGTCATGCGCGAGTTACTTTTCGATATCCACAATGAGCTCAGCGAAGCCAATGTTACCTACTGCTGTTGATTCGATTCGGATGAATGCGCCCTTTGCATCCGCCGGGATTTTATGCTTGAATTGATAACGTCCCCATTCCGTTTTGGGCGTATCGATGACCACACGCTCACGAAAAATCATTCCTCCTGAATCAATCCAAAAGAGTCCCACCGCGCCCGCGCCTTTCGTCGGCACCAATTCCCGCGGGTCATTCGTTGCCTGCGCCTGGATCGTTCCGACAACAATTTGTCCGCGCACTTTCTGTTCGTCTAATGGGATATCGAGTTGAGGAAACGGTACGTCTTTCGAAGCCGTTTTTATACTGAGGGAATTTTTCGGCAACGTTGCAGCGACGATTGAAAAAGCAGGCCGATCCACAATTTTCCATAAGTCACGAACCTTGTCCAAATCGACATGCGCGAAATCTTCGTAAAGCAGGTGCGCTTTTTGCATTTCGCTGGGCGAGTCAACCGTGGACACTTCAACTGTCGTCAGTTCCTTCTTTTCAGAGCTTTCATGAGTACGATTATTTAGCACATACCAGGCGATGAATCCAATAACCGCCACAACCGCCACCGCCCCGGCGATGATCAATCTGAACACTTTTCTTTGCTTCAATTTATTCGACACGCCTTCTTCCTTCATGGCAAATTTTGACTTCGCCACCATGTCGGCAAACGCGTCTTTTCCGGGGCCTTTGCGCACCATGACATTCGACTTCTCGTCATCCAACACCGCAAATTTCGGCTCATGCCCCTCTTTGACAGACTCCAAATCCTTCAGCAATTCGCCGCAATCGCGATAGCGATCTTCCGGATCCTTCGCCATCATTTTCCGGATCACCTGCACGACCCCATCCGGCACATTTTCGACCAGATCCTGCGGATTCGGCAGATGCTCCGTCAGGTGCTTCATCATGACCACAGCAGGCGTCGCACCGTGAAAGGGCGTGGTGCCTGTGACCAGATTGTAAAAAGTCGCACCCAGCGAATAAATGTCCGCGCGGCCATCAATCTCCTTGTCACCGCGCGCCTGCTCGGGGGAAATATAATGCGCCGTACCCAGCACCGCTCCGGATTGCGTGTTGAACGAAAGCTCATTATCGCCGAGGTCTTTCGTCAAGCCCATGTCCAGAATTTTTACGATACCGGAATCGCCGATAAAAATATTTGCAGGCTTGATGTCGCGATG
>JANXLS010000882.1 GCA_025355035.1 Planctomycetota bacterium
TGGAAAAATCCGGCGCTTTTTGTCCGGCTCTTCGTTGCGAGCTTCAAGCGTTATCTCCTCTGATAGCGCTTGAAGCTCGACGCCTCGATCCGAACAAAAATCGCTCGGCTTTTTCCATGCGCCCCCTTTTTCAACGGGCTGGTAGACCACGCTACCGATATCGGTTCGCTTGAGCAAAATTCGACGCTCGCAGTTGTGAATTGACTGTATAATTCCATTCATGTTCAACCGGTTAATCAAGCTGCTCCGAATGCCCGCGGCGCGCGATGGCGGACTGGTAATTGGAGCGCAGGGGACCGCGGCATTGGTCGCTCTGCTCGTTGATGCGTTCCTTTTTCGTAAATTGCCCAAAGCAGACCAAGGCGCGCTTTCGTCGGGACTGGCGTTGTCGGCTATACTTCTTCAAGCTTCGGATTTCGGACTCGCGCTGACCACCATACGCATTGGCGCGAAATATCTTGCAGCCGGGCAACTCGCTCTGGCGACGCGCTTGTTTCGATGGACGCTTACCGCCCGAATCGTTTTCGCCGCGATGATTGTGTTGGGGGCGTCGATTTTTTCGACGCACATCGCCGGTCGCGTGATGTCCATGTCGTCGCCAACCGGCAGCGACATCGTCGTCGTCGCCGCGCTGGGAGTTCTTGGCAACGCAGTCGTCTGGTGGGGAGTTGATGTTGCGCAAGCCTGCCGCTTTTTCGGCTCGTACGCCGCGCAGCAAATCGTCTCAGCGCTGGCTAAAGCGCTCGCCGTCTTTTTCCTGGCCGGAGCGTTTATCGGAACGATGACCGACAGCAGCGCCGTCGCCATTTTGGGGGCGATCGCTCTTGCCAATTTCGTTGCAGGCTGGTTTAGTCTTACGCTTTCGGCCGGAGCGTTGCGGACGCCGGAAACCACTTCATCCGAACCGGATTCCGCTGAGCACATCCGGCTCGTCGAATTCGGAGCTTACGCCTGTGCCGTCTCCATGCTGACCGCCCTTAGCGCCAACGCGGACGTGCTTCTCGTCCAGCATTATTTGGGCGTCGAAGACACGGCAGTTTTTTCTTGCGCGCGCCGGTTGGCGATGGCGCTGAATCTGCTCGCAACCGCCAGCATCACTGTGCTGCTGCCGCGTGCTTCTGCACTGAACACGCTGGAGGCTTGCGCCGTCTACGTCCGGAAAGCCGTGAAAGCCGGGCTGATTCTCGGCTTCGTTTCAGCGGGCGGATTGGCACTTGCGGCCAGTGTCTTCGTGCCCATTTTCGGCGGGCCCAAATACACGGCTTCGGTCCCGATCCTGCAATGGCTATGCCTCGCCCACGGAATCAGCATGGTGCTAACGCCGCTGATGCTTGTCTTTTATCCGCTGCGCCGCGAAGCCATCGTCGTGCTTTTGAGCGCATTGCAATTGGTCGTTCAAGTCGTGCTGGGAGTCATCTGGACGCCAACGTACAAACTCGAAGGCGCCGCGTGGGCGATCATCGCGTCGAAAGCGATCGTCGCCGTCACAACGATTTTTTTTCTGGTACGATCCTTCCGACGTGTAGATGCAGTGTCCAAATCGTCGTCCATCCGTTAAGATCGAGGGCATGAATATTGTTTTATCCGGCCCATTCGGCCTCGGCTCCCTTTCCGACGAGATCGTTCTCGCCGGCGTTTTGAAACCGCTTCGAGCCGCCAAGCACGAGGCGACCATCTTAACGGCCGACAAAGTTGCCACGGCGGCACTGCACGGCGTGGAAGCGATTGGACTGCCATCGCCATCGAGTTTGATGAGTTCCAACGCCGCGTGGAAAGCGCTCGACAAAGCCCACTTCTTCGGAATTTGCAGCGCCGGAGTGATCAGCGACAAAGGCAAAATTCCTGCGCGCGTCTGGCTCGCGCAGCTTGAATATGCCCGGCAGATGAAGATGGCCACCGGCGTCATTGGAGCGGGAGCGATCGCGATTGCCGACAAAAAAGAACGCGTCCGGGCGCAACGTTTCCTTCACCACTACGCGGACGGTGTCTCCGTCCGCGACGATCATTCCAAACTCGCCTTGATCGAATACGGCTTGAACGCTAATCGCGTCTCGTTCACCGGCGATCCGACGCTTGCACTGTTCGACGACGAGCTCGCCAAGAAGCCGCGCGCTGAAGGTCCTGTGCGCGTCGGATTCTTCTTTGCCGATGGCGTTCCGATGCGTTCAACGTTCACGCCTGAACCCACGCTTCCGCCCGCGCAACTCGCGAAGGGTCTGAACGCGTTGATGAGATCTTTGAACGCAACCGGCATTCACGCGAGCGTCTTCCACGACGCGTCCCGGCAAAACGCAAAGCTCGCCCGGACAATTCTGGAGGGCGCGGCGCCGGAGACCGGCGCGCTGCTTTCAACCGAGACGTCGATGGTGAAACTGTGCGAAACCATGGCGTCGTGTTCGCTGGCGATCACCGACACGCTTCACGGCCTGCTCTTCGCCGCCGCACACGCCGTTCCGGCGGTGTTCTTCAACGAGGATGCGACACCGCCCGTGTTGCTTGAAAAGTTGGGGCTCAGTGGCTACGTCGTGCCGACCGCCGCGGGAGCGTTCGACGCCGAGCGCGCGCTGAACGTTGTCCATTCCGCGCTGCAAAAAGCACACGAATTGCGTACCGGATTGACTGGAGCGGTCGCGCTCCTCGCGAAAAAAGAAGCGCAGAACGCCCGATTGATCGAGCGACTGGTGCCCAAGCGCAATCGGTATCCGAAGGATCAGGCGGCGCTTGAAGCGCGCGCGAATGAGAAGAGCAAACGGTAATTACATGCGCTACATCGTGGACGCCTGCAACCTCATGTTCGCCAGTAGCAAGCTCGAAGAGACGCTGGAGAACCACGGCTTTCAATCGGCCCGAGCGATGCTGGTCGGGATGCTCGAACGCTTTGTCCGAGCGGAAGGCCTTGAGCAGGCGACGGCTGTTTTCGACGGTTCTGAAAAAGGCGCGCATCGACCGCGGCGCGCGATAGAGGCTTGCGGCAAAGTCCAACTGATCTATGCCAACCCGCGATCGGATGCGGATCGCGCCATCATCGAAATGGTCGAAGACGCTCAACGCCCCGGGGAAATCACGGTGGTCACGAGCGACAAATTCATTATCAAGCACATCCGTGGAGCCAGCGCGCATCACGTCAATTGCCGCGATTTTCTGCGGCAAATGGGACGGGCAAACCGCAAAGCCGCCGACCCCTTGCGGGGAGAGGATCCGCGCAAATTCATGTCCGGTTCGATGACCCAGAACGAAGTCGATTATTGGATGGAAATTTTCGAAATCAAAGAGTGACGCGGAAACAGCACTCAATACGTTTTTAAGCCGCTGCGTAAAATCAATTTTTCAACCGTGAACGCAACGCCAGCATCAGTCCGGTCAGCCACACGGGAACCGAAATGATGGCCCCGATCAAACCGGTCAAAAACGCAAACATCCCAACAAATCCGGACTGCGTCCAATCTTTGTAAAGATCCTGCTTCTTCGCTTCGACGACGAATTGATCGAGCCCCGGCAGCGGCAGTCCCAAAAACATGTCCAGCGGCATGCACACAACAATCGCCAGCGCCGCCGTCAAAAACACGTGCGCTGGGCCGGTCTTCATCTGCCGGATCAGCGACAAAAAACCGCCGATCATCATGACGTTGAAGACATACAAGGGCCAGGGTGCGAGAAAATCCAAACTCGTCGGCCCGTGACGCAAGACGATGCTATTCAACGTTTCAACGAGCATGTATCCCGTCGTCAGCATTGTCGCCAGGATGCTCGCTCCGCGTAAGACGGCGTCGAGCGAACGCGCAACATCGGTCGTCGGCTTCGTGCGCCGGGAATCGCCGACGCTTTCGCGCTTCAAGTCGTCATCGAGAATCTCGCCGCAGAACCTGCACTTCTTCGCGGCGGCTTTAATGGTCTCCGCGCACATTGGACAGCGCTTCGTGGCTTCGTTGAGAGCGTTCGGAACGGCTGAAGGTGCTGCTGTCGCAGCCGTGTCGGGCACGACCTTTTCCATATCGATCAAATAAACTTCCTCGGCTATGAGCGAGTCGCTTGATGGAGCGGATGAGGAGGAAGGGGAGGAGGTCGCGGGTACAGATTCGCTGACAGCCGCAACCGTCTGCGGAATCGTCGTCTTTGTCTGGCAGCCCGGACATGTCGTCCGCATTCCGGCAAATTGTTCCCGTGCGAAAAGATTTTTGCCGCACGTCGTACATTTGAATTCAATGGCCATGCAATGCCGCTCGAGTCTTGTAGAGGTTCGCACCGCACAAAAACACTGTGCGGCGCAAACACGATTTTATTTATTCTTGCCCTTTTCTTTACTTCTTCGATCTTGACCGATGATACCTTCATCTGTTGTTTGGCAACAGCATACCGCTTACCTTGTCGGTCCCAAGTTCGATCGCAGCAGTGATTTCGTTCTTTAACGTATCGATGTCCGCCCAAAGAACCAGTTCTTTTAGATCGGATTTCTTATTCATTTCCTGTTTGTAGGCCGCCTGGGCACTCAAAAGGTACCAACCGAATTACCAACAAGAACGCTTTCATTGCCGCGCTTTTTTATATATAAAAGATTCCTGAGGTTTCAACCGTGATCGGAGCTGCGCAAACGGGTGAATGGGTGAGTCGGTGAACCGCTTACCGACGTGCGCGGCGACGATCGGACTTAACTTAATCGAAAGATTCGAATATGTTCACAGGGTTGGTTC
>JANXLS010000904.1 GCA_025355035.1 Planctomycetota bacterium
CTTTCGGATCGCCGTCATCGAAATGGGTCCCCACCGTCGATGCCACGTGTCCGCCTGCTGAAAATCCAATCACGCCAATACGGTTGGCGTCGATCTTGTATTCCGCCGAGCGAGCGCGAACCGTGCGAATGGCCCGCGAAACGTCCAGCAGCGGGGCGGGGTGTTGGTACGGTCGAATTCGGTACTGAAGGACAATCCCGGCGATACCCTGCTCATTGAGCCATTTCGCAATATCGTGACCTTCGTAGCTCATCATCAGCCCGCCGTAACCGCCGCCCGGGCAGATCACAACAGCCGTTCCGTTTGCTTTGTCAGGCGGTGCCAAGTGCACCGTAATGCCTGGCGTATCGGCCGGTCCCGTGCCCTTCGCAAGCGGAGCCGCTTCCGGCCAAAGCGGAATCTGCTTCGGCTGTTCAGCGCTGAACAAAATTCCGAACGAAAGGATGGCCACTCCCAGAAAAATCCGAACAAAACGAGTGCGAATCATGCAAGAAACTCCATTAAAAATAAATCCAGATTGATACGTCAAATCAAAAAACAACCCGTTGATAACTGGCCATTGTCAATCGTCCATTGCATCTTCATCTACAACGCGGTCGATATAAATTGCGCACACGAAATTAACTTAATTCGTCGAGCGATTTCAGCGCAAAACCAACATGCAGCGCGCTGCCCAGCGGCAGCATCTCCTCGTCCGCTTTGAACATCGGATGATGAACTCCGTAAACCGCACCCTGGCTTTCATTTCGCATTCCCAACGCGACGAAGCAGCCCGGGATCCGATTGGTGTAGTACGAAAAATCCTCGCCGCCCATGACCGGAAGAAGTTGCTGCACGTTGCTCTCGCCAAGGAGCTCGCGCCCCAACACCTGCGCCACGTCCCAACAATGACCGTCGTTGACCGTCGGCGGATACGCGTCGAGAAATTCGATCTGCGCTTCGCATCGATTCGCCGCAGCGACGTGCGATGCGATCGTCCGAATGCGCTCTTCTAAAAATTCCATCCCGCGCACCGTCAGTGAGCGGATCGTGCCCGTCATTGTCACGCTCGGCGGAATGACGTTGAACGCTTGACCGCCGTGAATCGTCGTAATGCTGACAACGCCCGGATCAAGTGGATCCAATTCGCGCGACACGATCGTCTGCAATTCGCTAATAATCTTGGCCGATGTTGCCACCGGATCAAAACACATCTGCGGCATCGCGGCGTGGCCCCCTTTTCCAGTGACGACGATCTTCAACGAGCCCGCCGACGCCAGCAACGTCCCGGCGCGCGATCCAATCTGCCCGGACGGCAGCGTCGGCCAGACATGCAACCCAAAAATGCGGTCAACGTTTGGAGCTTCCAGCGCACCTTCGACACACATCCTCAACCCGCCCGCGCCACCTTCTTCAGCCGGCTGAAAGAGCAGTTTCACCGTTCCGCGAATTTCAGATTCCCGGCGCTTCAATATCTTCGCGGCACCCAGCAACATGGCAATGTGACAGTCGTGCCCGCAGGCGTGCATCGTGCCGTTGACCGCGCTGCGAAACGGAACGTCCGCGCATTCGGTGATCGGCAGTGCATCCATGTCCGCGCGCAAGCCGACGCACGGCCCTCTTCCAGTTCCCAACGTCGCCAGTACACCGGTCTCTCCGATGGGATGCCGATACGGAATGTGCAGTTCGTCGAGCGTCTTCCGGATGAGTTCGCTGGTCTTGAATTCCTGATAACCCAGCTCCGGAAAGCGATGCAATTCGCGGCGAATGCCGACGATCCAATCCAGATACGACTTCGCTTCGTCGAGTATGGTTTTCATGCAATGAAGTCCTGTCGCAATGGGTTCGATTTTCGTAATGCCCCCGATTCTATTCATTATCAACAAAAACACACTTGCGAATCAAGAACCCCGTGCGTGGTCGGTGTGTGACAATGTACACGAGCTGTTTTTTGTTCAACTCCGGAGGAGTCATGTCCGATCGCGCCGTGATTTGTCGAACACTCAAAACAATTTGTTCGTGTGATTTCCCGGGTGCCCAGCTCACCGGAGGGGTGCCGCAGGTTCATGAAATCCCGCTCTACTTTCAGTACTACTATTGAACCACTTTGCGATTTCAGCATTCGTGGATAAAGTCAGCGCAACGAAATCGTCATCTCATAGAACAGTTTCAGCAGCAAACCGAAGAGATGCGAGCCCAGGAAGAGGAAATGCGTCAGAATATGGAAGAGTTGCAGGCTACACAAGAAGAAATAGCCAGAAAAGAACAACGGTATATAGCTCGTATAAACGAACTGGAAACTCAGGTAAATGATGAATTCAAAGCAGAGCGTGCGGCCTTGCAGGAAGAATTAGCCACCAAAGAACAGGAACACCAAGCGTTGCTTCGAAAATTGGAGCTTAAATCACAGGAGAAGCCAAAGGAAGATGATTGGGCGCTTGCCCAACAAGTAGAAAAGGAACTTAAAATAAACTTAGAAGCAATAAAAATTACCAGCGAAGAACTTATACGCAACATTGGAAAAAAATAAGGTATGCTCTTAAAATTTTTTTAAGACTCTTTTTTTCAGGTAATTAGAATGATTTAGTTAAATTCATTAAAGAAAAGAATGTGAGTTAAAGGCTTTGGTGGAGATAATATTTATA
>JANXLS010000934.1 GCA_025355035.1 Planctomycetota bacterium
GACGATACAGACGTGCAAAATCCAGGTAGCCACGATCCACCAGATAAAACGCGCCGGATTCAATCGGGAGTTGATCCAGCACGTTGACATCGGCCAATTTTCCCTCTGTAATTTCAATGAATGACGGAATGCTGCCTCGCAAATCCAACAGCGTGTGCATCTTGACCGCACCCTTCCGCTTCCGAAAATGCGCCCACGGGAACAGAGCCAAGCACAGATCGATAGTTGTCGAATCGAAGGCATAGACAGTGTTATCAAGGTCAATTCCGAAATCATCCTTGAGATAAAGCGGACGGGCAATTCCAATCAGGACGTGAGCAAAGTCAGCATAGATCCTCCAATCTCGAACATTGTTGGCATTAGCCAGAGTATTGCGAGACACATGACCCCGGATGCCCATATGATAAAGTTTTGAATGTCTGGAACGGAGGCATGCTTCTATATCCCTCAAGCTTTCCCTGTAAGTAAGTTGAGCAAAAGCCAAGCAAAGAAATTGGTCCAGACAGGCAAAGTCTTTAACCTTGTAGTCGCCTCGGTAGCGCTCCACGCATTGATGAAACTCACGCAACGGCAGAAAATCCATCACTTGCGCGAACACAGTCCGGCCAGAATTCATGGGATGCTCCTTGCAGGTTAGTCTGCAAGATCATAGCCCAAATCCGGCGTTTAAAATTCAAATCGTTTCAACCCTGCTTTTTGCGCAAGTCTTTCCACATCAACAAGAACCGTAAATTCTAAAATGTAACGTTGGGACAGTAGTGACAGCTTGTAGATGATCGCATTTGCCTTAACAATTTCAATCAATTCATCCGCGGATTGCCATTGGGGATTTATCGCCCCAAGGCGGCGCGCGACTTCTACGAGAATCTGACGTAGCGTCGAGTTCGTTTCCTATTGTGTCATTCGATCTTCTCCAAGTTCGCCGGTAAGTGCCACCAACTCCTCAATCTCGGGTGCTTCTTTGATAGTCAGACTTCGCTTTTTTGATAATTTCTTCGATGCGGTTCAAGGGCTCGAGCTTTTTGTTTAGATCATCGGCCGGAACCTTTCCGAGCTTTTGCATCAAGTCAACCTTAATAGCCTTGACATCCTTTCCAATTTCATCCAACTCTTTGCAGAGGAGCGCGCCAGAAGTATGAATCGATTTCAATTGAACGTCAGCTAAACGCCTATCAGGGTCGGTCAGTTTTTCAAAGGACTCGCGTGCCGTTTGAAGGGTTACAAGATTCTCCTGCAGCAAAATGCAGATCTTGTCCGCCCGCGCCGTCAGACGTTTCAATTGGGTGAAATGCTTGTAGATTGCCCATGTGCCTCCCACCACTCCTACCCCCGCCGCCGTTAACAGCAGCCAAGGTAATATGGCGACAAACGCAAGATATGCCCACACGGCACCTCCAGTAATTGCCACAATCGCCCAAACTGATGGTCCATCGGGGCGTGGATCGCCCTTGTGATGAATTACATGCTTCTCTCCCATGTCGAAGCCCCAATCGTTATTAAATGCAACATTCGCGAGTTCGCAATTCCCGCTCGTAATTTATGAATAATGAGCCTGTTGCACAAACCCATTTGGTTTTCATAAGTCGTTTAAAATTGGTTCGCGTTCCACCGATTTTAAAGAGTTTACAAGAACGAGTAGGGTTTGTGCGACAGGCTCAATTATGGGGTCTAAAATGCCCGTCAAGTGCTTTTATCCCCCTGTTCCGGAACAGGGCAGGGTCTTTCAAAAGTCCCCGGCGAGAAATTTCACCACCTTGGCGATCGCTTCCATCGGTTTTGAGGCGTGACGCCGGAGCGCCGCAGCTTTGTTGGCGACGCCTGATCGTTCGAGTATTCCGATGACCGTGTTGCGCAGCCCGGCCAGCACTTGCGGGGCGCTGCCGCTGCGCACGCGACAGGCGTCTTCGCCCAGCGTCACATCGCGGACGTCATGCAGTTTATTTTCGATGTGCCAGTGTTCGCGCGCAATTTTTAGCAGGCGGCTGCGGGCG
>JANXLS010000939.1 GCA_025355035.1 Planctomycetota bacterium
GGGAAAAACGTTTTCTCCACCTCTGCGAAAGATAAAAACGGGAAGAACTAATTTAAATCTTCACAGCGTTCATCGCTTTGTCGATCCCGTCGCCGGTCATGACTTCAAACGCTTTGCGTACGTCGATAAAATCCCCGCGCAATGCCTTCAGCGCGTAGCGTTCCTGCTCAATCTCCGAACGGGTCCGGAACCCCATCCGGCGCAACATCGCCTGCGGAGGACTCCACCCGTGAATCGACTGCTGCAACAAACATCCCGCAACGATCGCCGGGAGAATCAAAAATTTCTTGTTAACCGTCACCCCGAGAGTCAACCCAACCAGCGACGCCGTCGCCGCGTTGGCTTCCAAGATCCGCTCAATGCCCCACTCCTGATCCAACTCTCCCAAGCGCCGTTCAATCGCCACAGACCCTTCAGCCGCGACCTGCACAATCGTTGCCTTCGTCTGCCGCCGAATTCGTTGGCTGATATTCTCCGCCGTCGTCGTCGGAACCCGCTCTGTCATGGAAGGAAACATGCCCATCGCTCCTATTGAAACCGGTGATCAGCTCGTCCCACACCGGGCAACGCACCGCCGTTTTAGTTCAATTCAAAACGCAGCCGCCGCAATTTCGTGCATCAGCAAAATACGTCCAACTTCTCGTTCATCCGCCAAACATCCAAACAAAAATTGTACCACCCCGCTTTCTTTTCTCCACTTCTTTTGAACTGCCCCAAAAGCCTTCTTTTCATCCGTTCCCGCGATTGCACTAGGCGAACACCCCCTTTATATTTATAGTATGTCCCGTCGAACCCATTCGCCTCCAGGAATTCCACAGTGCGCATACTTATTTATTCCGTCTCCGCCGGCGCAGGACATGTCCGCGCGGCTGAAGCGCTAGCGACCGCCTACAAACGCTACCACTCCGCTGTCGAAGTCGAACACGTTGACGTCATGAAACTCGTCCCTGCTTCTTTTAAAAACGCTTACGTCGACAGCTACATCCAATTGGTTAACACACTCCCCAGCGTCTGGGGCTGGTTGTATAACCGCTCCGACAAAGTCCCCCAGACCTCCGCGCTCGCGTCCGTCCGAAAGTTCGTCCAGAAATTGAACACGCAACAGATCATCGATCATGCCATCGCCTACAAACCCGACGCCATCCTCGCCACCCATTTCCTCCCAGCCGAAATCTTCTCCGATCTTGCCCGCAAACGCCGCACCTCCACGCGCATCCTCAAACGCTTCACCGGCCCTGATGGCTCCTTCGATCCCAAACTCGGCGTCGTCGTCACCGACCACGACGTCCATCAACTCTGGATCTACCCCCACGTCGATCGCTACTACACAGCCTCCGACGAAATCGCGTACCTCCTCGCCGAACGCACCGGCCCCGAATTCTCCATAACGCCCTCCGGTATTCCCTGCGACCCCATCTTCGGCGAATTGATCGACCAACCCGCCCGCCAGCGGCTAAAGAAAGTGCTGGGACTCGACGGCGCTCCTTCTCCCGTCCTGCTCTTGAACGCACACGGCTGCGGCGTCAGCGGCGCATCCGCCGCGCGCGCGCTGGGCGGTGTCGTCAATTCCCTGCTGAAAAAAGGCCCGCCCAAAACGATCCTGATCATTTGTGGGCGCACCGAAAAAATCAAAGACGTCCTCGCTGAATCCATCACCGTCCCCGCCGGTAGCGTCGTCAAGTTCTACGGCTTCGTCGACAACATGCACGAACTCATGGGCATCGCCGATCTTGCCGTCACCAAACCCGGCGGTCTGACCACCAGCGAATGCCTCGCCCGCAGCCTGCCGATGGTGCTCGTCTCGCCCATCCCCGGCCAGGAAGAACGCAACGCCGAAATGCTCCTCGAAACCGGTTGCGCCGTCCTCGCCCGAACCCCCGCGGCGCTGGCCTACAAACTAGAAACACTGTTGAACGACGCCCCTCGTCTGCAACGCATGCGCGAATCCTGCCGCAAAACAGGCCACCCCACCGCAGCCCGCGACATCGCAACGGATATGATTGAATTGGTCAAAGCAAAGATAAAAGTCTAAGAACGTCGAAGAGCAGGGCAAGAAAACGTAAACAGACCCGTCAAATCAGCGGTGTTGAACTACTATTGAATCCAGCATGGTTAACGTAGTGATCCACACCCACCCCGTGTGAGGGGTAAGAAGTAGCCAGGTTGCCCCAGGATCGCATCCAACTCGAAGAGTTGTGGCTATCCACCCCGTGAGGGGTGAAAGAAGGTAGCCAGGGGTTGAGACCATGCTCGGTCGATACCCCTGGTCTTGACAGGTTGAAATTCCGCACCCTGGAAGGGTGCAAGAAAGTTTCGCGCCAATTAGTGTAACCCGAAATCTCGGGTGGAACGGTGACTCGACTTTAGCTATCCAGGACTCCGCAAAGGCCATCGTGCATATCGCCGATAACCCGTGTTGAAATGGAATCGCTAGGCTCAGTACTCGGAGGTTCGATGGGTTTCATTCTTGCACTGCGATGCTT
>JANXLS010000944.1 GCA_025355035.1 Planctomycetota bacterium
TGTGTGCTCTCCATACCGACTGCGTGAGAGTATTTAGTAAAAAGCAACAGTGCTTTAGCTTAAAGCTTTTTTGGTAACCGTTCAGTCCCCTCGTTTTTGCCTCTCGCAAAGGCGCAAAAACACAAAGAACGGCAAGAAAAGAAGGTTAAAATTACAGGTATTTGTCTCGACTGTTAAAAATGTATACTTGAGTATTAAACGGTTATGCTCTTCTTTTATCTACACCTTTGCGAAAGACATCTTTGGACAGAGTTGAACGGTTACCTTTTTTGAATGGGAGCTATAGGGCAAAGGCGCAAAAGGACCCAGCGCAAAGAAAAGCATGTTCGTTTTTTCTTCTTCGTGCCTTTGTGTTAAAGATCATTTCAAACGTTCGACCCTAGGACTGAACTCTTACTATTGGAACAGCTTGTAGCGAATCTGCGGCCGCGCAAAGCCTTTGAAATTTGACATCGGCTTTTCCCAGGTCTTGTCTTCGAAGTTGTCGCCGTAGTGATAGAGATAGGTCTTCTTGCGAAGTTGTTCTGGCAGGCTCAGGCATTCGTTCAAGCTTGCATGAACGGCGTCAGTCTGGTCGAACAACTGACAGTCGTGGAAGCAGACATCGGCTTTGTCCATCATCTGCATGTAGGCCGGATAATCGAACCGAGTGTCGCCGGAGAAGAAAGCGGATTGACCGCGCTGCTGGTCGCAAACGTACAATCCGTAGCTGGGCCAATCGTACTTGCGTTCGATGTGGACGTGGTCTGTGGGGAAGATTTCGAATTGGTACGGGCCAACGTGAAATTGGTTTTTACCGGGCTGGCAAATCAGCGCTCGGATGAAGAAATAATCCTGGAGCAGGGCGTACCGATTTTGAATCGTGTTCAAGCCGCCTTTGAGCGAATGATCCCAGAGGTTGACGAGAATATTAATGGTGCTGATCAGCTCGGCTTTGAAAGGTTTGCCGGTTTTACTGTCTTTAAACACGAAGGTGTTGGTGAGTGCCATTTCTTCGAGGCCGCCGATGTGGTCGGCGTGTTGATGCGTGATGAAGACTTTGCGAATCGCTGGATAGTTGATGGCTTTCCACGGGGTGCTGAGGTATTCGAAACCGGGCTTATCTTTCAGGTCGTAGAGGGCCATGGGGCCGGTGACGCCGAAATCGACGAGGAGCGTGTCGTCGGGCGGCTTGGTCGGAACGTCGCCCTGCCACGGCTTCTCCCAAAATTCGAAGAGACAGTTTGAATTATAATTCCTCTTGGCGAAGGCGGAGCCGACTCCGAGGAATGTCAATGTGAGCATGGCGGGGCATCTCCAAGCCGTAATAGGCGTTGAGGCATAATAGCCAGAACAATTCATTACCACGCGCGCGCAATGTTTCCAGCATATTTAGCCTACATCGTCAAAAATTCGCGTTACTGTGATGGAATTCCGATGTGCGGCGGTGTAGTGTTTAACGAGGAGAACGTGTAGGATCGTGACGTCGACTCCAAACCGGGGCTTCACAGCTATGAAAAAGTCACTTGTCATCTCGCTTGCAATGGTTTTCGCATTCAGTATTGCGTCGTTGCGCGCTGACACGATCATCTTCAAAAATGGCGATGAGTTGGAAGGGCAGGTTCTCGAAAAAGACGAAAACGCGCTGACGTTGAAAGTAGAGTACGGAACGATTCTTGTTCCGATGTCTCGCGTCAAAAAGATTGAAGCCGACACGCTGGAAAAAGTTGAAGAACGGGCGAAAAAGAGGGCCGTGGCAGCGGAATTGGCGGCTCAAATGAAGGAAGACGGAAAGGTCCTGTATAAGGGCGAGTGGATCACAGAAGAAGAAAAGAAAGCCAAGGAAGACAAGATCGCGGCGGCAAAGAAAAAGAAAAAAGAGTCCGAGGATGAGGCCAGGAAAAAAGCGGCGGAAACCGTGACGAAAGCCAAACTGGCTGCAGAACAGGCTGCGGCGCAATTGTCGCAAAATCAGGCTACGACCAACACGCGCGACGATCGTTTCAGCCAGCGGCACAGCCGTTCCGGGCTGACGAACGACACGTTCAATCAGAGCGGAGTCGGCAGCAGCGGATCGAGCACATTGCTCGGCAGCAACGGCTATCGCGGCGGTCGGTAGAATTGCGATCATTCGATCGCGGTCAGACAGTGCAAAAACCGCGATCGCGGGAAGTGGCAACGTGAGTCCGGAAACTCAGAATCGTTTGAATGCTGACTGTACGCAATCACCCCCGACTTTTTAGACAAAATACATTCGTGTACCCCGTGTTGTCGCGTCGCTCGGGCGGCATTTCTGTTGGCATTAATCTGAATCCTGACAAAGTCTGCAATTTCGATTGTATTTACTGCCAAGTCGATCGGACAAAAGCGCCGCAGGAGCACTTTGTTGGCCTGCCGAAATTACGCGCTGAACTGGAATCGATTCTGCTGGGACTTTTGCCTGGTGGCGAATTGTGGGACGAGCCTGAATTCAAGCACCTGCCGAAAGGTAAGCGCCGGGTGGCTGATATTGCGTTCAGCGGCGATGGCGAGCCAACGACGTTCAAGAATTTTTTCGACGTGGTGCGCGAATGTGTGGACTTAAAAGAACACGTTTGGAACGCGTGCGGCGCGGATGAACCGAAAGTCGTGATTATTACAAATGCGACGGGATTCGATCGGCCGGACGTGAAAGACGCGTTCGAATTTCTCGACGCGCACCAGGGTGAGATTTGGGCGAAATTGGACGCGGGAACGCCGGAGTATTTCAAAAAAATCGACGCGACGGATTTTCCGTTTGCGAAAGTGTTGACGAATATTCAGGCATGTGCTCGGGTGCGGGCAACCGTCATTCAGGCCTGTTTTATGCGCGTTGAAAACATCGGTCCGACGCACGAAGAAATTACGGCGTTTGTGGAGCGGTTGAACGAAATAGTCCGCGGCGGTGGGCGCATTCAGCGGGTGCAGGTCTAC
>JANXLS010000957.1 GCA_025355035.1 Planctomycetota bacterium
ATCTTCGCATCGACGCGCCGCTCTTCCGCGGCTTCGACCACCGGCCGCAACTCCACGTCGCGCATTTCGCGCGCTTCCGTGTACGCGCCCACATAAACCTTCGATTTCTCACCCGCGATCCACAGCGTTTTGTCACTGACCCGGTCCAGAAAAAATCGATCGTGGCTAACAATCAAACACGTGCCTTTGTAAACCGAAAGGGATGCTTCCAGCGCCTGTCGCGACGGAATATCGAGATGGTTCGTCGGTTCATCGAGCACCAGCACATCGCAATCGTTTGACACGAGAATGCACAGCGCCAATCGCGCTTTCTCACCACCGCTCAAGCTGCCAACTTTCTGTTCGACGCGCGCGCCCGAAAAAAGGTATGCACCCAACGGCGCGCGGGCCGCGTTCAAATTCGGCGGGTTGGCGTGACGAGCGTATTCTTCGAGTACCGTGCGCGTCGGATTGAGATGGCTGAGATCCTGCGTAAATGTGCCGACTTTCAATTGCGGCGCAAGCCGCAATCGACCGTCCGTCGGCGGGAGTTGCCCCAGCAACACTTTGATCAGCGTCGTTTTCCCCGCTCCGTTGGGCCCCACAATTCCCAGCTTTTCACCGCGCAACAGTTCGAACGAAAGATTGCTGAAAAGCGTTCGTTCACCCATGTCCTTGCTGAGTTTTTCGACGCTCAACACAACGTCCGCGTGTGTACTGCCTCCGCGCAATTTCAGTTCAAACGCGCGCTGTTCTTCCGGCACGTCGATCGCCTCGCGCCGCACCAACCGCTTCAACCGCCCCTTCGCTTCGCGCGTGCGCTGGCTATTGATGTGGCGGCGAATGAACTCCATTTCCTTTTCGAGAAAATTTTGTTCAAGCTCTGCCTTGCGTTCCAGCGCCTTCAAGCGATCGGCTTTGACGGTGACGAACTGCGTGTAATTGCCCGTGATGACGGTGACTTTTCCGTCGTCAATCTCCGCCACTTTCCCGCAGACTGCATCAAGAAACGCACGATCATGGCTGACGACAACGAACGTCTTCGCGGCCTGCAGCAACGCCGTTTGCAGCCATTCGATGGCGTCGATGTCGAGATGGTTCGTCGGTTCGTCGAGGATCAACAGATCGAACGGCGCGACGAGAAATTGAGCGAGCGCCAGCCGCGTCCGTTCACCACCTGAAAGTTGTCCGCATTTGCGCTCCAGCAGTTCGCCGCGCAGCCCCAGTTTTTCAAGCGCGATGCCGAGCAACCGTTCGCGATCTTCCCCGGCCAGCGCGAGAAACTCCGCTTCGTCGCGCGCCATCGCTTCGTGATCCGGACGCTTCAATTCGTGGTTGGGTGCATCGGCGATTTTCTGATGCCAAACGGCGAGTCGTTTTTCCA
>JANXLS010000962.1 GCA_025355035.1 Planctomycetota bacterium
TGGAAAAACCGTTTCTCATCAGGGAGCATTTTTCTTCGACACTCACGGCCTTGAAATGGAATGCCCTGATCGCTTGGGCCTGATCCATCCGAATATTGATCAAATCAGAAATAGAGAATATATCCCGAACTGCATGATATCCGATTAAAGTCATTGGCGAGCCAAGTTTCAGCCCAAGTAGCCTGGCAAGCATTGATAGATCAGCGTCGTCTAGATTGGGCAATGCTGGAAGCAAACGGTGCCATAGCTTTTCATTGCATACATATTGCCGGATTGTCTCGATCGCATGTTTTGAAAACGCGGCGCAAGGCATGATCAGGTAGCCGCGATCGTCGAATCTAAAGTCTGGCCTTATTTCAGCGCAAATATCCAATTCCAATTCTTTTCCGCGTTGGATGAAATAATGCCACGCGTCGCCATCCAATAGCACGTCGACATCGCAGCGGATTAGCCATGAAATATCCGGTGCGTTTTGGAATAGTTCATAAAACTGCTCAATCATTTGCCGGGTTTGGCAAAGCCCAAATGGTCCGACCGATTCAGATGCGTATTGATGGACCACGCCGAATCGGTCGCAGATGCCTTTTGTGCGGGAATGAGAGAATTTAGGCTCAACATCATTTTCGATGACATAAACCACAACCGCATTTTTTAGGGCTCCAATTTCCGCGGCGCGCATAAGATTCAATTCCAATAAACCCGCGTGATCCGGATGTAATGGAATATAAACGCCGTAACGGTCGGTATTACTATTCGGCCTCGTACTGCGCGCACTCCGTTCTCCGTGTGTTTCGAGTGCAATATTGGCGAAATGCGATTGAAATCCGGAATGATCCCGCAATGTCATCAGCTGTCCCTGCAAATGCATAACGTCGAAGCGCTCAGGGATGGGTTGCGGCCCATACCCGCCGTGATGGTATTTGGGATACCTTCCGGTCTGATACGTAACGCCTTTAATTCTTGTTTCCATTCCGACCGCGCTCTGCTCATCACGATGGCTTTCCGCACGCTCAATCACTTCGCTAATGAAGCGAGCATTACGAATCGGGCCGTTATTAATCAGATACAATCCAGCGCATAGATAAGGCGGTTCTATTGCTTCGGCATCCACCAAACCAGCGGACTTAAACAGATTAATTGATGCGTTCCCGTAAAAGCCTGGCAGATCCTCTAGAAAAAAATACGTGTCATTGCAATTTAACATCTCATGAGCAGGGCCGCACCATATTACATCGTCATCCGACACAAGGACTTTTGGGCCGAGCAAAAGGCGCGGAACTACATATTTCGCAAACATGTTTTCTTGGCATATTTTTTTTATTGCTGCGTCGGTTACCCCGTTATCTCGCAGGGCCTTCGAAATATCTTCAACGCCTGAAAGAAATTCGCACCACGGTGGCAGTGATTCTTTGACTGGCGAAAGATCGTCGAACGAGAGAATGAGGACTCGTTTCGGCTTTCGGCCGGCGCAGACCAAATGGGATGCAACGTTGCGTAGTGCCATTGTGAACCGCGTAGCGCATGTTTGGACGAATAAATCGTGGCTGTCGGAGTCGCCCCGAACGACCGTCATGGCGCGCGAAAACAATTCACTCATCCCGAATTCCATCGATTTCGCCGGACCACAAATCGAGACATTCGCGCGGTCGAGCACCCACATGGTATGCGCTGTATAAGTGGTAGTGCAATCAAATAAAAGCACGAACGGCTCATTGGATCGCAGAGCCAGTTCTGCAATTGGTGTTGGCGATTCAGGGTTGAAAAATCCCAAATCCACCAATACCCGGCCATTCAAATCCGTAAT
>JANXLS010000969.1 GCA_025355035.1 Planctomycetota bacterium
ATTTCGGACAATTTTAAGGCGGGTGAGGTCTACAACATCGGCGGGACAGATTATCACGATATTGAAACGTGTTCAAATTTAGTGCTGAAACATCTGCATAAGTCCGATAATAAGCTCGTCGAATACCGCGAATCGGAGTTGTTGACCACCAAGCAGAAGCTGGTGGACTGTGCCAAAGCGATCCGAGACTTGAATCATAAGTCTACGGTGAGTTTGGAGATAGGGATTCGTCGGACGCTGGAATGGATGAAAAAGGCGTATAAAAACAGCGTCGTGGCAGTCGACAAAGAAAGGGAACTTCAATGATGAAAGTGACGATTACGTATTGCGTCATGTGAGATTTTTTTCCTCAGGCCGCCGGTCTGGCGGACGAGTTGAAGGCGAATTTCGGAGTGGACGCGGAACTGATTGAGAGCCGTGGGGGCGTATTTGAAGTGATAGCGGACGGCGCGACGATATTCTCTAAAAAGAATTTAGGTAGGTTCCCGGACGAAAACGAAGTCACAGACATACTAACGGCGGTTCAAAGTTCAAAGTTCAAAGTTGAACGGACGGCAGCGATATTTTGAATTTTGAACGTTGAACTTTGAGCTTTGAACTGAGGAAACAACCATGTTCTTTTTCGGACGCAAGAAATCGCTGTTGGGGCTGGATATCGGCTCATCGAGCGTCAAGGCCGTGGAGATGACCCGGGTGGGCCAGGGGTTGGTCATTTCGGGAATGGGGAAGGCCGATATCGAATCGCCAGAAGCGTTGGGCGATGCGATACAAAAAGCGATTCGCGAAGGCGGGATTCGGTCGAAGCGCTGCGCGTCGGCTGTTTCGGGACGGTCGGTGATTCACCGCCAGGTCCCGATGATGGTGATACCGGATAACGAATTGAAGCAGGCGATGGAGTACGAAGCCGACAAATACATTCCGTTCGATGTGTCGGAAGTGCAATTGGATGCCCAGCGTCTGCGCGACATGACCAGCGGCGACGAAGAAGCAGCGGCCGCTGCGGCGGGACCTGCGGCGCAGATGAAGGTGTTGCTTGTTGCGGCGAAGAAGAATTTGATTGAAGAGCACGTGAATTTGCTGCAATCGGTGGGGTTGAATCCGGAAGTGGTGGACGTGGATTTTTTGGCTTTGGGTAACGCGTTTGAACTGCGCAACCTGAGCCTGGGGATCAACGACATGGAAGTTCGGGCGCTGGTGGACATCGGCGCGAGCAAGACGGACATCAACATCATGCGCGGCAACGCATCGTACTTTCAGCGTGAAATTTTCATGGCTGGAAACGATCTGACGGAAGCGATTGCGAAGCGGTTTGGCGAAGATCCGAAGGATGTCGAAAAGATGAAGCGCGATCCGGGCGGCGCATTCGAATCGATGCAGGACGCGATGCTCCCGGTGTTGGAAGACATCGGCAGCGAAATCCGGTTGTCGTTCGATTACCATGAAAATCAATACGATCAAGAAGTGAAGGAAGTTTACATTTCGGGCGGGACGGTATTGTTCCCGGGGATCGACAACATGCTGGCGCAGATTTTCAATTTGCCGATCAAGGTGTGGGATCCGACGGAAGGGTTGGAAATCACGGGACCGAGCAGCGGGTCGGGATTGAACAGCGACATGGCGATAGCGATGGGGTTGGCAAGCCGGTTGCGAAATTCGTAATCCGGGGACGGGTTGGAAGAATGGATGCGACGGGGCTTTGAGCAGGGTTCGGAGCGGAAAGAAAACGGGGAGTTGCCATGATTGAAATCAATTTATTGCCTGAAGGCATCCGCACGACAGAAGGCACTCCGCCGCGGCGGTTCATGCTGTACATCGTGTTCCTGATGACATTCCTGGGGGTCTGCTTCATGATTCTCAAGTACATCCGGGTTGAAATTCCGTACATGACGCAGAAGATTCAGTTGGCTGGAATTGAGAAAGAAAATCTGATCAAGAAGCAGAAAGAAGTGGAAAAAATTTCCAGTGATATCGACGAACTGAACAAGAAGATCGCCGATTTGGACGACTTGAATCTGAGTCGAGTTCGATTCGCCCGGCTCTTCGACCGTCTAACCAACGCGGTGCCGCAGGACGTGTGGTTCCGGACGTTCAGCGTCGCTCCAGACGCGTCGGTTTCGCTGCGCTATCCGCCAGCGGGCCGTCGTTATGCGATCACAATGAACGGAAACGCGATCGGCGCGACGAATCAGGATCGCGATCGCAAGATCACGGAATTGTTGAGCAACCTTGAAAAGCAGTTCAATATCCCGCCGGAAAGCGTGCAGGTACCGAATCCAATGCCGGAAGATTATGGATTCTGCAAGTTCGTGGGAGCCCGATTTGAACGCCCGACGACGAACGGGATTGCGACGACGGGGATCAGCGCATTGATTGGGTTGGACGCCAAAGTTATCACCCAGCTTAATGCGCCGAAAGAAGGGGCCGATTTCGCTGTGAAGCTCATCTTCGACATGCCGGTCGCAAAGAATCAGGGCAACTAAACGAGCGCATGAACCAAACGGAATAAAGAGGGGTGCACTATGGCTGCTGCTGAATGGTCGGAAAAGAAGAAGATGATTGTGACTGCTGCGGTGGGATTGTTCATCAACGCCTGCGCGGGATATTATTTGATGACGTTGCGCTCGGAACTGGCGTTGAAGGAAGACCAGCACAAGAAGTTGAAGATTGAAATTGATGCGTTGAACAAGATTGTGTCGCAGGCACCGTTGAAGGAATTGACGCTGGCCAATCGCAAAGCGGAATTCGCTTCGAAAGAAAGTAAACTGCCGGACAGCGAGCGAACCAGTGAACTGCTCAATGAAATCTCGCGATTGGCGACGAAATGGAAGTGCGAACGCAAGAACGTTACGATCCAGCCGGGAACTCCTGATCCGGCGAAGGCGTATGTGAAGGACACGTGGAAGACGACGTGGAAGGCAGATTTTTTCAACTGGTGCAAGTTCATGAATGAAATGGAAGAGCGCTTTCCGCGGTTCGTTGCGTTTGAAGGCATGTCGTTCTCAATCGCCAATAATGGTATGATTCCGACGGGAACGAAGCATGACATTACGGTTGATATTGTGACGTACCGTTATTTGAAGCCCACGTTGGGCGGCAGTGGCGCTCCCGTTCCGACTCCGAAATAGCACGGCAAATGAGCGTTTAAATCAGAACGCCTTCGAGACAGAAGGAAAAGAGTTCAACGACGGACGAGGCAAACCATGTCGACGACAAGCAAAACGAATAAATGGATGCGCTGGGTGACGGCGGCGGTCTTCGCTGTTGTCTTGCAAAGCATTGGTTGCAGGGCTGGCGAAGAACCTCCTGTCCCGCCGCCGCCGCCACC
>JANXLS010000980.1 GCA_025355035.1 Planctomycetota bacterium
CTATCAGAGGAGATAACGCTTGAAGCTCGCAACGAAGAGCCGGACAAAAAGCGCCGGATTTTTCCATGCGAGCCTTTTTCAACGGGCTGTTAGCCGTATTGAGTAGATACGGCGTGCGAGAGCAACGAAGAGCCAGCTTGCCCGCCGCAAGCAGATGCGTGTACATTCAAACGTGAGTTGCTCTAAATGACAAATCGGCGTTTGGAACTGCTGCTGAGTCGGAATTGTGCCCATGAATGACGCTCCTGTTCCATCGAACGCATCCAACGTCGATCATCCCACACAGCCGCCGCCGCCACTGGATGCCACCGTGGAAATGGAGCGTCCGAAGGATCTCCCATCGCCTGTTCTAACCGACCCGATCAGCCTCAATCGATCCTCATCAAGACGCTTCGAAGCCGACGCGTTCTCTCGCGCGCCGCAATCCGCTCCGGAGTTCGACGCCACCATCGAAATGGAACGCCCCGGCGAAGCCAATCAGCCTTCCGCACCCGTCGCACAGATGGATGCCGCTATCGAAAGGTTCCGCGCGCCCGCCCCTGAAAAATCGACCTTGCCGCATGCGAACATGTGCGCGACCGAGGCGATTCATCGCCCCCAAACTCCACCCACTCGCAGCGAACCCAGACGCGAATCCGGCCGGCAAAATGCCGTCCCGACCTTTGCCAAAAAGCTCGGCGAGGTGCTCGTTCAAATGGGCAAACTCTCGCCCGAACAAGTTCAGGAAGCCGTCGAAATGTCCTCGGCAGCCGGCGAACGCGTTGGGCGCTGGCTGATCCGCTGGGAACTCGTCACTCCCGACACGCTCTGTCGCGCACTCTGCACGCAAACCGGCCTGCCGATGACCATGCTCGACAGCGATTCCATGCCGGATGCGCTCAGCAAGCGCTTCCCATTGCCGCTGATGATGCATCATCATTTCGTGCCGTTTGAAGATTCCGGAGCGATCCTCTGCCTCGCGGCCTCCAACCCGCTCGACCCCACACTTATCCGCGAGCAGGAACGCATCCACAACCGCGTCATCGAAGTTTTCCTCGCCCGCGAAGACCAAATCGCGCGCCAGTTGGACTGGATGCGCATCAAACTCAAGACGCGCTCCCGTCACTTTCTTCGCTATCCGCTGAAGCTCGCCGTATCCTATCAATACTGCAATCGACTGGGTGTGCGGCTGGACAATACGATCCATACCGGTTCGTCGATCAATGTCAGCGAAGGCGGCTACCTGTTGGAAGGCCCCGCCACATGTGCCGATCCCAGCGAAATGTTGCGCAAAGGCCTCTTCGCCAACGTCAGCATCAAATCGATGACCGGCGAAGTCGCTGCGCTCTGCGACATCCGCGAAATCCGTCTCATCGAAGACAATCTTCTCCCGCGCTGGCTGCTGGGCGTCGAAATTGTCGAAATCAATCCCGACGCCAAATCGCGTTTGAAAAGCCTCTGCCGAAAAACGCGCGTGATGACTCCGTGATGATTTCCGTGATCGAATGACGAGGCAACGCTGCCCCTATTGTTGCGGCGGATTCTTCTTCGCGCGCTTCTTCTCCGCGATCACAAGCTGAGCCGCATACTCCCGAAAAAGTTCCGGATTCGCTTGCGCCTCGCCGCCATCGTCCGTCTGATCGCGGATGATGTAGCGCAGTACAACGCCAATCAACAGCATCAGCAATCCCAAAAATCCCACCGGCGCCCCGGTCTGGCTGAGACTGTTCGAAAAGCGATCTTTTTCCTCTTGAATCGATCGCGGTTTCGAACGATTCACCGGCGTGTTTTCATCCGCAACCGACGGCTTGCGCTTAAATTCGTTCATGGCCGGATCGTTCATCAAAAACGAAAGACCGAATCCCCCTACGCTCAGCGCCACGCCCAGGATGATGAACACCGTCGCCAACAGACTCAGTGTGCGAAATTCTTTATCGAGGTCGATCATGATCGCCTCTTTTAATTCTTTTCCATCTGACTCGCAACATCAAAGACACACACGATCCCCAACATGTCGCGTGTCCACAGCGGGTGGCGCCGGTTGTTAAAATGACCATTGATCTCGGCTTGCCCGTTTTGGGGTGCCACTGGTAGGTACTCCTACCAATGCGGATCGGCAAGCCGTGTTGAAATTCAGGCGGTTCTCTCGTCGGCACGAAATGTATCCACGTGCTTCGTGATGGAATATCCGGAATATCCGGGTCAGAGCCAATCCTGTTCGGCCCTGAATTTCACGGGTGACCGGTAGCAAGAGTGGCGGGTGCCCCAATGCTGCTTCCTTTAGATTGTGGTGCGGCGTCCCGCCTGCCTCTTACCTATGCAGGCTGGGAAGCCCGCACCGCACTAGAGCGTTTTTCAAATGGATAGAGACAAAGATGCGCCGCGCCGGGCAAGCGGGACGAGGAAGACGAGCGAAACGTATTTGGAGACTACGTTAAGCGAGTCTGACGAAGTACCGCGCAGCCCGCCGCAAGCAGATTTGTCTTCAGACATTTGAAAACCGCTCT
>JANXLS010001022.1 GCA_025355035.1 Planctomycetota bacterium
CGATGAAGACGCCGAGTTGCTCGCTTTCGTCGATCGCATCCGCGCCACAGAATCGCTGCGCGACGACGAGATGCGCGAACGTATCCTGCAACGCATCACTATGGCCGCTCTGTCCGCTGAGCACGACGAAGCCATGCCGAACGATTGCACGTCCGGACACCAGCAACTGCAATCCGAATCCACCATCACGCCGTTTACCATGCTCGAACTGCGCCCCATCGAAGGCAGCGAAATCGGCGCGCAAGTCGCGTCCCGCCGAACGCGAAAGCTCGCGGTCTCCCTCCTGGTCGGAATCGCATCACTCCTCGCGTTGACGTTCGGCGGAATCGCCGTGCAAAATCTGATTTCAAAACAGCCGGCAAAAATCGCGAACACCGAGTCGAAAGACAGTCTGCCGAAAATCGGATCTTCCGCACCGAAGCAATCAATCACTTTAGGTTCAGTTCAAGACGATTTCGCCAACGCTACATTCCCCATTCCGCTCCTCGCGTCAACGCCGTCCGCAAATGCCGCTGTCGAAGTCCCATCGTCCGAACCCATCACGCGCCTTCTTCGCGTACACGGCCTCGTCAGGACCCGAGCAAAAGACGACACGCGCTGGCACGTCGCAAAACGCGGACAAGTCCTCAAGTCGGGCGACGCAATCCGAACAAGTCAGCGCTTCGAATCCAGCGCCCGCATTCTCGCCGCCGACGGCAGCGCCATCTCCATCGGCCCCGGCGCTCTGATTCATTACAACGGCGCCGCAACCGAAACCGTTCTTCGCACATGGAACGTCGATCTCGGAGCAGCCACGTTCGAACCCGCAATTTCAACCCAACTCCTCGACTTCCGCGTCATCACACCGGACGGATCGCTCACAACACAAGCGGCGCGTTTCGCTGTCGAAGTCTCCGCGCAAAATGCAAACGAACCGGCGAAGAACGCGACACGTTGCAACGTTTTGTCGGGAAACGTCAACGCATTAAGCGTGAGTGGCGAAACGAAATCGCTTAACGCCAATCAGTCCGCTTTTTTGAATGCGAAAGGAATTGTTACGTCCGAAGCGTCAAGCAGCATGACGTGGCTCGCCGCACTGGAAAACGAATTAAACACCGATAGGGGTATCGGCCAACTCGTCGCGAAAGCCGAAAAAGCAAACGAACACCTCGCGCTCGAAATCGTCAGCCACTCCGTCACCGTGACCTGCGTCAATCAAGTTGCGCGCACGTTCGTCGACGAAATCTTTGTCAACAACAGCAACCACGAACTCGACGGCACCTTCTATTATCCGCTCCCGGCCGACGCCGCGATCAGCGAATTCGCGATGTTCGTCGATGGCAAACGAATCGTTGGCGAAGTCCTCGAACAACAAAAAGCTCGCCAGGTTTTCGAGTACATCGTTCGGCAGCAAAAAGACCCCGCGCTGCTCGAATGGGCCGGCGGCAACCTTTTCAAGATGCGCGTCTACCCCATCCCGGCGCGCGGCCAAAAACGAATCCAACTCGGCTACACCCAAATCCTCCCCCGTCGAAACGGATTCGTCACCTATTCGTATCCGCTCGTCAGCGAAATGTTGATCAAGAATCCGCTCCAAAATCTGAGTATCGAATTTCGATTGCTGTCCGACGCCGGCTTTTCCGATTTCACCTCCCCGACCCACGTCTGCGCCAGCGCGCTCGACAACGACGGCAAACGCGGAGCACTTGCCTTCCGCGCACAAAAATACACACCCAGGAGCGACTTCGCCGTCAAATACAAAGTACCCGACAAAAGCGAATGCATCGCCGCAACTGCCGCCTTCGAAGACGAGCGCGACCCCTATTTCATGCTCCAACTCAACCCCGCAACTGTACTCCCCGCGCCAAAACCGCCCGAGCGTTTACTCGTAATCGTCGATGGCTCCGGTTCTTTGAACGCGCAGGATTACGCCGTCGCGACCGAGTTCGCCGCCTCGTGCGCGGACGTATCAAGCAACTGGCGAATCGGTGTCATGCGTGGCGGGCAAATCCCGCGCATGATTGACTTCAACCCGTTGGCAAAAGTGTCCTACCCCGACGATTTTATCGCGACGATTCCGGCAGATAAAACGGCCGAAATAATTCGCGCCGACCTGAGTGCGACTCCGCCGCTTGGAGCAACGGATCTTCTCGCCACGTTCAACCTCGCCGCAAAAATCAAAACAGCATTCGGGCCGCTGCACATCGTCTACGTCGGTTCGGGAATCGATGTGGTCAGCGAATTCAGCAACAGCATGCTCGTCGATCGCATCAACGCGCTCTTTGCCGGAAAAGACGTTCGCATTTCCACCGTCGCTATCGGTTCTACCTACGAACATTCCGTGCTGAACAGCCTCGCGGCATCCATGCGCGGAACGTTCACACGTGTTGAGGGCGCAGCCGACGTTCACGCCGCGGTCGATCAAGTTGTCGATGGTTTTTATCGTCCTCAATTCTGGAACGCGCGCGTCAAGATCGAAGGCATCGAAACCCGGGACGTTCATTCCGAATCGATCGGAACGCTCGCGTCCGGCGATACCGCAACTGTTTTCGGACGCATGTCGCAGCACCTCCCGAAATCAAGCAACAGCGCCGCACGAGTCATCTTCTCCGCCCAAACCGACAGTGGTGTTTTTCAACGCGTCTACCCGATTCAATTTGAACTCGATGAAACTCGCAATACCTTTATTCCCCGTCTTTGGGCTCGGGCGCACAACGACGCGCTGCTCACTCAAATGGGACTCGGCACTGCCATCGATGACAGTCGCGTCAAAAAGAAGATCATCGATAACTCGGTTCAATTTCAAATCATGTCGCCCTACACGTCCTTCCTCGTGCTCGACAGCGAAGAGGCCTATGCGCGCTATGGAATCAAGCGCTCGAAAAAAAGATCGGACAGTACGCATCCCGACACCACTAATACTGCAAAATTTTCCACCGATCGCGGAAAAGAAAAAGCTGAGAAATGGAACGCGATTCGGACGAAATACGTGAAGGATTTCAAAGGCGACGTGGATGATCATCCCTTCGCGGATAAGATCTGGCGAGACTACCAAGGCCTCGACCCGCACGTCTTGTTCGGCGATTTCGACGATTTGCTTTTCACAGGATACAGTCCGGGTGGGGCGGGTATGTACTGCAACCCGTTTGGAATCGGCGGTGCAGTTGCCGCCGATCCGATGGGTGGCGATCTCGCGCAGGGTGCGAATCACAACTGGAACTTTTTCGCCTTTGCTGGCGCACCCGCTTTGCCCGTACCGGCCGAGTCGTTCGATGAGCCTGCGTTACCGAGCGAAAATGCCGAAGCGAACACGGCGAGCAATTCGCGAATGCATAATGATGCCACAGTTGTGTATTTCGATGCGACGGATTACGACGCAAATCCGAGCGAGGGCTACGGCGTATCGAGCGGGCACAATTCGTACGACTCGCCGATTTTTCCAGTCGGAAAGAGCATAGACCTCCGCGCAACACCACCTGCGAAATTTGAATTCATGATTGATGGTTGGATGCGAGACTCCTCTTTCTATCAGCGCATCGTTTCACGAAACAAAGCCGACTTCGCCGCGCACCTGAATTGGGTTCTCGCGCTCGAAATGGAAGAACGATACAAGCGCGCCTTGAGTGAGTTGGCGCTGTTGATCAACATCTTCCCCCACAGCCCGGAATTGAAACTGGAGCAGGGAAACCTGCTCGCGCACGAAGGCCATCCCGACCTCGCTATCGCCGCGATGGAAAGCGCATCCGAACTCATCGACGAAAAGGATCGCGCCGCGTTGCAGGAACGAATCGCGGAGATTCTCGCGAACGCAAATCAGGATGTCGCAGCCGCTGAACGGTTCTCGAATCTGGCGCGCGCAGCTCAAAAAGGAAAGGACGCCGCTCGTTTATCCGAACAGGCCGCCTCGTGTTGGGACTTCATTGGAATGAACGAAAGGAGCGACCAAATCTGGCGTGAAATGTACACTCGCTGGCCCGAAAATGCCGAGGTCAATTTCGGAGCGGGAAGCTGGATCTCAGGCAGTTCGCACAAGGATCCGCGCGGACTGAATTTGTTGCGAAAAGCCGCTGCGCTGGACATTCAATTCGCCGCTGAATTGGTACGGCAACTCTTGACTCGCGATTTGCGCGCGGAGGCACAAGCCGAAGCCCGTCGCTTTCTGGACGCAGCACAATCGGAAGTCATAGCGCTCGACTTATTGAACGCCCTGAATCCAACGGACAAAAGCGTCAATTCCTCAGAAGCCAAGCGCCTCCTGAATGCTAAATGCAATCCCGGACAATTCGCTGCAATCGTTCGCTTTTGGTCCGCTCACAACTTGAAATCGGATCGCGAATTCACCACGTTGATCGTGCGTGAATTGGATCGCGAAAACCTGGCAGGTTATCCGCGCGCACTAGCCGCATTCTCGCTCGTTCAACACGACGTCGTTGGCATGTCCCTCGAGAAAATGCTCGAAGCGTTCAAACCGCTCATTTTAGGAATTAAGACAGACGCTGAATTTGCGCTCGTCAAGGACGCATCGACGCTGATGTTCAGCCTGGAAAAACATGCGCAGAATCTGGAGTTTGTGCGGACGATTCTGAAAGACGTAAACTTGACGGAAACGCGCCGAATGCTTTTTATCGCCTTCGAATTCAAACTCCTCTTAGCGCTAAATCGCCAAGCTGAATTTTACGAGCGCCACAATGCGGAGTACTTCACCGCCAACGCAACAGCGCCCGAAAAAGCCATCGCCGCATTGACAAATGCGATGCTCTCCGAATTGAAGGAGAAGAAGTCCGACGCCGTTGCCGAACGCCTCGCAATCTTCGAAAAACAGTTTCCAAATTCCGTCGCCTTGCCGCGATTCCATTCAATGGTCATTCAAGCGCTTCCCTCCGCGCATGAGCGAGCCAAACGCGATGCCGCCATTGAACGATTGGTCAAGAATTATCCTTCGGTCTTGGAGTACCTGGAAGTTCGCGCCCGATCGCTTGCACAACAAGGACGTTTCCGCGCCGCCGCTGACGTCATTCACTCCGCGCTGAATTTGCGAACCGAAAGCAACGACACCAAACGCTCGCTGATCCGACTGCTTGGAAATGTATGTTCGCAGGAAAATGGATTGCGAACAGTATTCTTAAAGGAGGCTGCCGAAAACGCAAAATCGGAAGACGCCGCCCAGCGCGAATGGACTCAAGCCGCGCTGTCGTGCCTGTATGTGTCGGGCGACTGCGAGCGCTACGCAGATACGTTGAAAGAACTCGCTGGGAAGGAAAAATCCGATCTGGAATGGCCCCGACGGTACGGTGCCGAATTGCTCGACACCAATCGATTGGCCGAAGCGCGCATCGTTTTCGAAATGCTCTCAAACGCCGCTCCCGACGATGAAGCACTCGCGTTTTTATGTCGGGACGTGTGTGCTGAATTGAAGGACGACAAAGCCGCGACTATATTTTTTGAACGCGCGTTCGAATCCCTCGCATCGCGCCCGAAAGCGCTCGCCGATTTCGCGGAAACACATCGCGAAGACAATCCAGAATGGTCGTTCCGAGCCTACACGCGAATGGCGGACGACCCAACGCACCATCGATTCGAGAACGATGCAGCAAAAGCCTGTCAAGTCGCCGAGAAACTCAGCCGCCGTTCCGAGTCCAAGGATTGGAACTTCAAAGCACTCCTCGCTTCCGATGCAGGCAATCTGAGCGCAGCCATCGAACGACTCGGCGAACTCGCGAAAAACGATGCCGATTATCACATCATCGAAACGCGCGCCCGCACCCTGCTGAACGAAAAAGCCAATCCAGAAAAAAGTGTCGCGGCGCATCTGATTCTTTCAAAACTAAAGCAAGTTAATGCCGACAAAAATGGAGCACGAGCGGAGATCGAATCCGCCATGAATGTGAGTTTGCTCGACGCGCGCGGGGAGCTGTGTGCAGAGGCAATTTTCTCGGCCATGGAGTCGAACGGTCTCAAGCAGCAGATCGAAATTTACGCGTTGAAGGGCGGAGGTGCCCTATTCACTTCCGAACGAAAAATCGTGATTCGCGGCGCGATGACTCACGTTGGGAACGACGCCTCTATTCGCCTTCATCGAGCGCTGTTACAGTTCGACGATGAAAAGGCTGTCGAAGATCGCAAGGCGCTCGTCACGCTCCTCCTCGAAAGCAACCAATTGGACGCCGCGTTTTCAGAAATGCGCAAATTTGATGTCGCTACCGATCCGAACGAAATCTGGAACGATTGGGCATCCTTATTCGATGCGTTTGCCAAGGTACAAAAAAACGAAAAGTCACTGTCGGTCGCACTTGACATGTGGGCTCATGTAAACGGCGATCCTCATAGCGGCGCAAATGCTTTGGATAAGATGCGCGCGGCGGTGATTCGTTTAGATGGAATCAAGAAGGTGGCGCCAGCTGTTGTCGAACAAATCAGAAATGCGTACCGTTCCAGCGCCGTGCGCTATTTCGAAAACGATGAAGATTTTCTGTACGGTTACAACGGGGAATTCATCGCTGAACTCGGATTGAAATCGGAATTCGACGCGCTCGCACGCAAAGCCGAAGCCAGCAGCAACGCGCGCAGCGTTTTTGCGGTGGCTCGTTACATGCAAAACGCACGGCGCGACGTTGACGTTCGCCGTGCGCTCGATCGCGTGTTGGAACTCGATCCGCGTAACGCCGAAGCGATTCGACTTGTTTGTGACGACATGACTAATCGCACCTATGAATGGGCTGCAGCATTGAAGCTTCTTGAGCGTTCGGAGACGAAAGAAAACCGGGACGAATTGGATCGAGCAACGTCGCGCATCCAATGTCTCTATAAGTTGAAACGGACAGACGAGGCCGGGAAGGCTGTTCGAGAGTTGATTCAGAAACCGTTGTTCCTACGTGCGGGCAACGCATCGAATGTGGCTGAACCATGCGATGCCGCAGGTGACTTTGCCGTGTCGGCGGAAATTTGGGAGGCCGCCATCCGTCATCTCCGTGCGCAGAATGCGCGCGGAATTGATGCCAGCAACGCGGCTCAATTCTATTCCGAGTGCGGAAAAGCCTACGCGAAGCAACACGAAGCCGCGAAAGCACTCGATTGTTTTCTACGCGGGCTCTCCGTGATCCCGCGCCTGGATCCCAACTACAAAATAGTTCTCGACGTCGCATTGGAACAAGTACTGAAAAACAAAACGCTCGAAGCCGCGATCGCCGCGCACGAGAACAACGTCAAGTCTGACGGCATCGACAAGCCGCATCTCCGCATCGCCTTCGCTTCAGCGTACAAGTCCGCGAGCATGCCGCGCGAGATGCTCGCGCAATTGCAAATCGCAGCCGATTTGCTGCCGCACGACGTGCCGCTGCGCCAGGAGATCATCGATGGATTCAAGGCACTCAACGACAATGATGCGGTGATCA
>JANXLS010001024.1 GCA_025355035.1 Planctomycetota bacterium
TGGCCGTCCGCATCCAGCGTGTGTGGCCGGGCCTCGACGACAAAATCCTCACCGCGTGGAACGGACTGATGATCGCGTCGCTGGCCCGAACGTCAGTTATTCTCAACGAACCGCGCTACAAAGAAGCGGCGATCAAAGCCGCCGATTTGATGTTGAAAAATCAGAAGACAAAAGAAGGCCGCTGGCTCGCCACACAGCGAAAAGGACACAGCAAACTGCCCGCGTACCTCGACGATCATGCGTTCATGGCGATGGCATTCCTGGAACTCTTCGACGCGTCGCGCGATGAAAAATGGAAGACCGAAGCCATTGCGATCGTCGATGTGCTCGACAAACATTTCGCCGACCCCAAAGGCGGCGGTTATTTCTTCATCGCCGACGATCACGAAAAGCTGCTCGCCCGGACAAAAGATCCGATCGACAAAGCGATCCCCAGTGGCAACGGTTGGGCGGCGCAGGCGCTCGTCAAACTATGGCAGATCACGGGGGACGAACGCTATTACCAAAAGGCGAAGGCTCTCTTTACTGAATTCCAAGGCGCGATGGAGCGGTTGCCGCACGCGATGGAAAGCATGCTCCTGGCCGCCGCGCGTTTCCACGACGCGGAACAGCAAAAGGGAGTTGCGCCGAAACCCGAGATCAAAGCCGAATCGAAGCTCACGAGCGGATCTGTCACCGTTGAATTGTTTGCCGGAGCGAGCGCGTTGAAGCGCGGCCAAAGTACACCGATTGCGGTCAAGTTTTCAATTGCGACGGGAAGCCACATTCAAGGCCACAAGCTCGACGACCCATTCCTGAAGCCTACGCATTTCACGCTCTTCAACAAAAACCTTGGCGAGTTGAAAGACGATAAATACCCGGACCCGACGGAGATGGTTCTGGGCGACACCGGAAAGATTAAAGTCTACACCGGTGAAGCGATCGGCACCGCGCTTCTCAGCATTCCGGCAACCGCGACGCTCGGAAAAACGGCGATCCGCATCGAAGCACATTTCCAGGCCTGCGACGACAAAGAATGCGAGCAGCCGCAGAAAGTGCTGCTCACTCTTCCCATCGAAATTGTCGAACCGACCGCTGAAGTAAAGCCGATGAACGAAGCGCTGTTCAAGTAAGTGCTCGAAGTAAGGAGTGTAGAGTTTGGAGTAAACGAGGCTCCAAACTATCACTTCAACACCCCCGATTTGTTCGCCTTCGCGATATAATTCCTGAGTGCCGAGACGGTGAAGTATTGCTGATTGAAAATTAGTATAACCGGTACCGAATTCGTTGACGTGACCGTCGCGTTGATCAATCCTTCATCCGTCAGCGATGCGGCAAATGCGCCTTTCGAAAGTCTTAAAACAAATTGCGCTGTTTGAACGTTGACCACACCTTTCACCGATTTGATCCGAATCTTAAACATCCCAACTCCCGGCGTGTTCGAAAATCCTTTAGCATCCAGCGTGAAGGAATTCATCACACCGCCCACATCCACCGTTATCATTTTCCCGGCAACGGAGAATCCTGCCGGAATCGGCAACGTTCCAGCGAGGGCAATCGAATCGCTGCTCGCCGCAGCGAAATTCAATTTAATCAGTTGGGTCGTGAGATTCAATGCCTGCGGCACGGGGCGTGCGCCTCCGAATGGCGTGTCGTTTTTGTTCGTTGGCGATGTGCCTAAAAACGTTTCCAATTCATCCGGGAATCCGTCGCCATCGGTATCCAGCAACGATTGTGAAATGACAACTTGCGGAGCAATCGTCAGGACGAGCGTTTTCATATCCGGCCCGGCACTATTCGTCGCGGTCAGAGTTACAATGAATTGACCGGACTGCGTGGATTGGCCCGAGATCGTCGAACCACTCAGCGTCAATCCGGAAGGCAGTCCCGACGCGCT
>JANXLS010001030.1 GCA_025355035.1 Planctomycetota bacterium
CTCGAATACTTCTCGTGACAGCGCATTTTTCTTTGCTCAAATTTTAAATAACGGCTATCGTAGTCAGGTCAACGGGATCAGGAGACGCTATGCGTCGATGGCCGATGGAATTCTGGGGTATCGCCGCGTATTGTGTCGCGCGTGCTGGGATGCACCTCGCCAGTTTGCATTGGCAATGGAGTTATCCGGTTGATTTGCGATTTGAGGAAAACGATCGCATTCTGATTTTCTTCTACGCGTTCGCGATGCTTGTATTGCCGATCCCTTTGTTTTCGTATCACACCGCCGGGCGGTGGATGGGCACGATTTTACTGGGTGTCGATGCGACGGACATGACGCGCCGCATGGCTGAGGGGGTTGAAATAGGCGGGAGTGTGGAACCAGTGGCGGCGTTGGCGTTCGCGGGTTCTTTGTGGCTCAATCTTTATCTTCAGCGATTGTCGTCGGTCGCGCTGTTTAAAGGCAACCGTTCGCGAGCGGACGCGGCGCTGACGTTTGCGGCGGGATTTGATTTCTTCAATCTGATTGATCTGTTCGTGGCGCTGGGTGCGGGGTGGTGTGCTCGGGTGTCGGGGGCGCCGGTTTGGCTTTCGATTTCGGTGGGTCTGAGCGCGTATATGGTCTACGGAATTTTCATTGAAGACCCCTTGCGGCAGCAGTGGGAATCGTTCTTTGCGCGGATTGAACCTGATTTTCCGGAGAGTGATGCGCGGATGTGGCGACTGGCGTGTATGGCGCTGGCTCGAAATGAATTGATCCCTGCGCGCGGCCACTTTGAAAAGCTGTCGGTGGAGGGGCGGATTCACGACGCAGGGCGGCTTTTTTCGCAGGCGCTGGACTGGCACGAATTGCTGTCGCATCCGCCGTTGAACGGACGTGAGGCGCTGCGGCGGACCGTCTTCGACTATGATTACATTCCGAGCGAAGAGGACCAGTCTCGTGTGACCAAACACGTTCGACGCAGCACGCACGAGGACTTTGCAATGCTGGCTGCGGAGCGCGCGGAGTTTGTGGAATTGTTGACGCAGGCGGCGTCGAACGGGGCGAGCTTTTTTCGGGCTCGCGCAGGCCGGATGCTGGTGCGTGTGACCGGGGAAGCGTCTGCATTCAAAGCGCCGGGAAGCGGGTCGGCGTGGTGGCGAAAGGCGCGCGGGCATTGGACGGGCGACGCCGGGCCGATCGCGTTGGTCGTGCGGCTGATGTTCCGAAATTGCCACGAAGCCGCCGTCGAGGTTGCGAAACAGATCGCCGGGCGCGCGGAAGAGCCGCTGCTTGTTGATTTGGCGCAGCAGATGCGATTTTTTTATTCCATTCGGCAATCGGTGCAGGGGTTTGGTTCGTTCATGCAGCATCCGCTGCAGGTGCTGCTGGTCCCGCAGTGGACCGATGCGGCGGGTTGGCTGCATGCGGATTCGCCGATACTGGGGAGCCTGGGTGTCTCGCGGCGGCTAGTTGCCCGGCGATTGGCGATGCGACCGAAAATGCTGGATTATGCGGCCTCCCTCTGGAAGCGGTATCCGGCGGATTTGAACGACGACCTGCCGTGGTTGCTGCCGCTGCTTTCGGGGCGGAATTTTGGCGTCGTTCGCGCGCGGGCGAAGTTCGAAACGTGGTGGCCCAACGCGCGGGAGACGTTTGTGCGTCATGCCCGGGCGATGAATGCGGGTTTGAGCGCGTTCAAATCGGAGGATTTTACAAACGCCGAGCGCCAATTTGATGCGGTATTAAGCGAACGACCGAACGATCTTTCAGCGCGCTACAATCTTGCTTTGTGCCGCGCCAAGCGCAACGATTGGGAGGGTGCGGAACGTCTGTTGCGCGAATTGGCGGCGATGGAGCCGAAGGAGGCGTATTGGTGGATGGCGCTTGGCGATCTGCTGCGGGCCAGCGACAAGTCGCTTGCCGCTCGGGCCGCGTACCGCCGGGCTCAGCATCTGGGCGCAGCAGAAGGGCGCATTGCGTTGAATCTGGGGTTAACCTACGCGCACGAATCGCGCGATAGCGAAGCGATGCAATTGTTCGAACGCGCGTTGGGAGCGAATCCGACGGTATCGAAACTGGAAGCGCTCGCCAACCAGCTCGAAACTGAAGGATGCTGGAAACTCGCCGGACATTATCGTGAAGAAGCGCTGCGCCGGGAACTCGATGGACCGGGTTCGTCCGGAGATGAAGAGCGCGGGGATGAGACGGCGGTTTGAACAGCCATTTGGCATTTGTGATGTGTTATTTGACATTTTCTAGGACAATTCGTTTATGCCGCTTCGGCGCGAGGACGGATGATTCGTCCAGCGATTCATCGCAACGCGCTCTGAAAGCGGGATTCAACTTCGGACCCTGGTGATCCGGCGGTTGGATTGGCGGCGTAATCTTCAAGTTCCCGATCCAGCAGTAATTTCTGGGCGTCCGACGGCGCGGAGCCAGCGAGCACATCTATTCAGTTTCGACTTTAATTCAAACTTTTTCGTTCAGCTTTTGAATCGCCTTCACTTGGATTTGAGGCGCGGTTTATACATAAAACATGCAATTCCTTCATCCTGCTTTTCTCTTTGGCTTGGGCGCGCTCGCGATTCCGGTGTTGATTCATTTTGTGTATAAAATGAAAGCTCCGGTCGTGATGTTTCCCAGTGTTCGGTTTCTGCGGCAGGTTGACCGGAAGGTGGCCAAGCGGCAGAAGCTTCAGGAACTGCTTCTCTTGTTGCTGCGCTGTCTGGCGCTGGCACTGGTGGCGTTTGCGCTGGCCGGGCCGGTGTTGAAGCAGTTTGGCAACACGCCGGGGTCGGCGGGAACGGCGGTGGTGATTGTGCTGGACGATACGTACTCGATGAGTGCGCGCGATGCGGGTGGACCGGTGTTCAACAGTGCGAAGAGTATGGCGGCGGCGATTTTGAACACGCTCAAGCCGGGCGATTCGGCTTGTATTTTGACGTCGGCGCGGAAGCCAGTCATGTCGCGCGATTTGACGGGGTTGGCGAACGAATTGAAAGGAATCGAACCGTCGTTCAGTGCCGGGACGTTGGGTGCGCCGGTTGGCGCGGCGATGGATTTGTTACGGGAAACGGAAGCGGCGCAGCGCGAATTGTATGTCGTCTCGGATTTTCAGACGCGCGCGTTGGATATTGCCCAGACAAAGATCGATTGGACGGCTCGGAATTTCAGCGCGATGTTTGTGCCGGTGCGTTCGGCGAAGAAGGAGAATCTGACACTTTCGAACTTCGAGCAAATCTCGCCCTTCGCAGCGGTTTCAACGCCGTTCCGGGTCCGTGCGGAGATCGTGAATCGCAATAACGCTCCGGCCAATGCGACACTGAAATTCCGCGTCGATGGGCAGGCGGCGGCTGAGCAGATTGTGACGCTCCCGGCGAAAGGGAAGACGGTTGTGAGTGCGGATCTGCGTCTGACCAAACCGGGCTGGACGGCGGTTTCGGCGGAGTTGGGCGACGACCCGATCGCGGCGGACAACACGCGTTATCTGTGTTGCGACGCTCACGCGTATCTGGGGGTGCTCATCTGCCGGCCCAATCCGCAAGGTGGGCAGTCGCGCGGATTCTTCATTGAGAAAGCGTTGAATCCCGGCAACATGGCGAACACGGGCGTCAATATTGTGACGTGTACGCCGACTGATTTTTCGAATCAGAATTTCGATACGCTCTCGGCGATTTTCATGGTCGAATGCGGGCCGCAGGATGAAGACGGGCGGCGCTTTCTGAACACGTTCGTGGCGCGCGGGGGCGGGTTGGTGATCGTTGCGGGGAACGGTTCGGACGTTGATGGCTTCAACAAAATGTTTGCGCGGGAAAGCGATCCGGCGGGACCGCTTTCGCCGGCGAAAATGACGGGCACGTGGGGTTCCGCGGATTCGGATATTGCGAAAGACGCGCCGTTTCAGAATATTCGCGACGTGGCGATTCAGCATCCACTTTTTGCGCGATTGCGACGCGGCGATGTGCCGGTGGATTTGAGTTCCGCGGCGTTTTTTCGCTATGCGAAAGTGGAGCCGTACGAACATTCCGGCGCACAGGTGCTGGCTCGTTTTGCGGATGGAAACACGGCGATTTCGGAGCGCGGGTATGGTATGGGGCGCGTGGTGCTGATTTCGTCGGCGCTGCATACGGAGACGACGAATCTCCCGTACAAGGTTGGTTTTCTGCCGCTGATTCACAGTCTTGCTGTGCATTTGTTGACGCCGGGGCGAGCGGACAATTTGCGCGTGGGCGACCACATTTCGTTACAGTTGTCAAAGGATCAGGCGTCGCCAGAAGCGCGCTTGATTCTGTCGCCGAAAGAGAAAGTCGACGCGAAGGCCGACGCGTTGGGCGCGTTTGCGGCGTACGACTTCGGCCCCGCGTCGCTTCCCGGGACGTTTGCGATGGAGTGGATCACGGGCGGCAAAACGCAAATGCGACTTGCGGCGGTCAATGTTGATCCGGACGAAGGCAGCATGGAGTTCAGCGAACCGTCGGCGCAGGATATTCCTGGCGCACGTTTGATTGCGAACGAGGAGGAATTGCTATCGGTGTTGTCGCGGATTCGCTTCGGGCACAATCTGACGCTGCCGTTTTTATTGACGGCGCTGGCGTTTGTGCTGGGGGAAGCGATGCTGGCGAATTGGCTGGCGTTCGGGAAGACGGTGAAGCCGTCGGAGAGTGGCGCGGCGGATTAAAGCATTCGTTGATTCACGCGACTTACCACTTTCTAACATTAGCGAACAATTTTTATCACGCGGAATGACCGGGCTGGGTGTAAGTATGAGCCTGACTGTATTCACTCTTTTTGAACGCCACTTTTGACCGATGTCCAGTGGTTGCGGTTCGCATTTCTTTTTCGGGGGACGGGTCCATGTTTCGATGGAACGCGCTGTGTATTGCAGGGATTCTCGCACTTTTTCTCGCACCTTTATTTGCTGAAGACGCAGGCGACGTTACAGCCAAAGTGGCTGCTGCGGTGAAGGACAACAAGCTGTCCATTAAAGTGGGTAACGAAGCGTTCGGTGACACGGCTCCCAGCGTTCCCAAATCGTTCACGCTGGAATACAGCATTGGCGACACGAAGCTGAAGAAGACGGCTCACGAAAACGCCGACGTTGAAATCACGGCTCCAGCCGGTCAGAAGTTGGTCATCATCAAAGCCATCTACGGCCCGGCCGACGGATCGAAAGCGGCGGGTGCGGCGGCGGGTGGTGGAGGCGGTGGAGGGCGCGTGGATGCGGCGACGGATCCGAATGCGGCACTCGATATTCTTCCGGGCTTCAAAATTGAACACGTGTTGAAAGCCGATCGCGTGAAGAACGGTTCGTGGATCTGCATGGCGAAGGACGCGAAGGGCCGGTTGTATTTGGGCGGGCAGAATGGCCAGCCGATCACGCGCGTAACGGTGAATGCCGGGAAGGTTGAGAAGGAAGAGATCCTCCATATTCCCGTCAGCGAAACGATGGGCATGCTGTTCGTCAGCAATGTTCTTTATCTCAATGGCAGCGGCAAGAAACCCGATGGCGGTCGCTGCTTCGGTTTGTTCCGCTGCAAAGACACGAAGGGCGACGAGAGCTACGACGACGTCGAATTCCTGCGCGAATGGCAGGGCGGCGGCGGCGAACACGGCGCGCACGGTATAGTGCTGGGACCGGACAAGATGCTCTACATGGTCTGTGGAAATTTCACGGGGCTTCCGAGCGAATTGGTTCCGAGTTCCCCGCACCGCAACTACGCCGACGATCTGGCGCTTCATCGCGCGGAAGACGGCAATGGATTTGGCGCGGGGAAAATGCCTCCGGGCGGCTTTATCGCCCGGATGGATTTGGACGGCAAAAACGCAGAACTGTTCTCGTCCGGACAGCGCAACACGTATGACATTGCCTTCAACGCAGACGGTGAATTGTTTGGGTTTGACAGCGACATGGAATGGGATTGGGGCAATCCGTGGTACCGCCCGATTCGCGTTTTCCATTCGGTGCGAGGCGGGGATCAGGGTTTCCGTGAAGGGAGCGGGAAGTGGCCGGAGTATTACTTCGACAGCCTCCCGGCATCCGTGACGATCGGCATTGGCTGTCCGACCGGCGTGGCATTCGGAACGGGCGCGAAGTTCCCGGCGAAGTATCAAAAGGCGTTTTACATTTGTGATTGGACGTATGGCCGCCTGATCGCGGTGCATCTCGATCCGAAGGGCGCGAGTTATGCGGGCACGTGGGAAAATTTCGTGGCTCCGAAAGCGGTGAAGAATCCTGCCGCCGGAAAATCGCCGCTTAATTTGACGGACGTGATGATTGCCGATGACGGATCGATGTACTTCACGATCGGCGGGCGCGGCACACAGGCGAGCCTCTTCCGCGTGACGTATGTCGGCAACGAAGCGGCGACGCCGTTGGCTGTTGCGGATCTGCACGACAAAGAAGGAACAGAAGCGCGCGAACTTCGCCACAAGCTTGAAACGTTCAATGTCAAAGAAGACGCGGCAGCCGTTGAATTGGCGTGGTCGCATTTGAACAGCCCCGACCGCTTCCTTCGCTACGCCGCGCGCATGGCGATTGAACGCAATCCGGTCGCGACATGGCAGGCGAAGGCGCTCGCTGAAAAGCAGGCGGACGCTGCGTTTACGGCGTTGTTGGCGCTGGCGCGCTATGGCGCGGCCGACACGCAACCGGCGATCATCAAGTCGCTGCTGGCGATTCCGTTCGCGGGATTGACGGACGAACAGACGCTCGAAAAGTTGCGTGTGATCGAAGTCACAATCGCTCGTCAGGGTGTTCCGACGGGGGAGCTCGCGAACCAGATTATCGCGGAGGTCGATCCGCTTTATCCGGCCAAAACTGAATTCGCGAACCGCGAACTGTGTCAGATTCTGCTTGCGCTGAGTGCGCCGAAGGCTGTTGAAAAGACGGTCGCGTTGATGAAGGCGGCACCGAGTCAGGAAGAGCAGGTCACGTACGCGATGCATCTGCGCAACGTCAAGAACGGTTGGACGCCTGAATCGCGCCGCGCGTATATGGCGTGGTTTAATGTCGGTGGAAAATCGGCTGAACATCAGCCGCATGTCGTCAAGTGGTTCGAAGATGCGGGAATTCATTTCAACAACGGCAGCAGCTTCGGAAATTTCATGTCTCACGCGCACGAAGAAGCGAAGTTTACGATGAAGCCGGAGGAGATCGACGCGTTGCACGACATCTTTTCGGCTTACACGCCGGCACCTCCGCGCAAGGCGAAGAACAAGGTCCCGGGGCCGCCGCGCAAACTTGTGAAGGAATGGACGACAGCGGATTTGCAGCCGTTGCTCGATCAAGTGGGCAAGGGCCGCAACTTCAATCGCGGAAAAGATATTTTTGAGGAAGCGAACTGCATCGCGTGTCACCGCTTCGGGGATCACGGCGGCGCGGTGGGGCCGGACCTGACGGCATTGGCCGCGCGCTTCAAGCGCCAAGACATGCTGGAATCGATCACGGAACCGTCGAAGGTTGTCTCCGAGCAATATATGAACACGGCGATCAAGACGACAGACGGGAAGGTCGTGATTGGCCGCATCGCCAACGAAACGGCAGACGAAGTAGTCGTCCGCCCGAACCCGCTGGAAACGGAAACGGTCAAGATCAAGAAGAGCGAAATCAAGTCGCGCGAGTTGTCGAAGATTTCGCCGATGCCGGAAGGTCTGCTCAACAATTTCAAGAAGGACGAGATTCTGGATTTGCTGGCGTATCTCGAATCGCTGGGGGATCCGAAGCATCCGAATTTTACGAAGTAGGGGCGGCTGAAAATTGGAATGGGAACGAGGAGGGGCGGCTTTCGGGCCGCCCTTTTTCAGCGGGAAATTTACGAAATAAAAGGGCGGCTTGAAAGCCGCCCTTCCTGTTTTAGAGCGTTTTTCAAATGTCTGAAGACAAATCTGCTTGCGGCGGGCTGCGCATCTTTGTCTCCATCCATTTGAAAAACGCTCTAGTCTTCGACTTCGCCGGCCATTGCCGGGTCTTCTTTTATCTGCTCGGCCATGGTTTTCATGTAGATCGGCAAATCATGCTTGTTCTTCGCATCGATCTCCGCCCATTGCGCCATCGCCTGATCGCCCAAGTGCGACAGTTCCGGAGGGAGGTCCATTGCGGCGCGGCACTTGGGGAAGTTTGAGCAACTCAGGAACGGACGGCGCGTTTTTCCGCGCGACGTGACACGGACCACCATCGGGCTCTTGCATTTTTCGCAGAGTTTGTTCGTCGCCAGCGCCTTGAATTTTCGCAGCGGGTGGCCTTCCTTGTTCAACTTCATTGTGTACGTGCACTTCTTGTCGGCGTAATCGGTGCAGTGCAGGTACGCGCCGAAGCGGCCGACGCTCTTCACCACATCTTTGCCGCACACGTCGCACTTCAAACCCGTCACTTGCGGGCCGATCTTTTCCTGGATGTTGCCTTTTGCGTCGAGGCGGTACGTGGCTTTGCAATCCGGCGCTTTTTCGCAGCGCAGATAGAAGCCGAACTGGCTCAGCCGCTTCTCCATCATGGCGCCGCATTCGGGACACTTTACATCCGTCTTCTCCGACGTCTGCTTTGTGTTCTGCATGTTCTTCGCGGCGTCCGCAAGATCGCGCGAGAAGGGGCCGTAGAAGTCGCCAATCGCTTTTCGCCAATCCAGTTTCGCTTCGGCGACTTTGTCGAGCTCCAATTCCATTTCGCGCGTGAAACCGAGGTCCATGATCGACGAGAAGTGGCCTTCGAGGCTTTCCGTCACGACGCGCGCCAGCGGCGTCGCCATGAACGAGCCGCGCCCGCCCTGGCCGAGCTTCTGCGCGTAGCCGCGGTCCTGGATCGTGCCGATAATGGCGGTGTACGTGCTGGGGCGGCCGATGCCTTCGCGTTCGAGCGTCTTCGTCAGCGTAGCTTCCGTGTAACGCGGCGGCGGCTGGGTGAAATGTTCTTCAGGGTCGAGTTTCTCCAGTTTCGGCTGGTCGCCCATCTTCATTGCCGGGAGAATCTGCGAACCAGGTTTCTTTTCTTTCCTGGGTGGAGCTTTTGCCGGAGCGGCGTCGCTGAGTGTGGATGCTTTCGTTTCGTCGGTTTCGTCGGCTTCGTCGGAATCGACTTCGTCGCCCTTTTCGCGATCGGCGGCGGACGCGTCAACGTGCGCGGTTTTCACTGCGGCGGCGCCGCCTTGAACGGCCAACCAGCCGTCGAATTTCAAAACGCGGCCCGTCGCGCGGAAGACCGCGTTGCGGGTGTTCGGGCCGACGGCGGCGATGTCCGCAGACGTGGCATCGAAGACAGCCGGGACCATCTGACATGCGACATAGCGCTGATAGATCAGCTTGTACAGCTTGAACTGTTCGTCGGTCAGCTTGCTCTTCATGCTCTCCGGCGACATTTCAACGTGCGTCGGGCGGATACATTCGTGGGCTTCCTGAGCGCCTGCGCGCGACGCGTAATAGTTGGGCTTCTCTGGCAGATATTTCTTACCAAATTTCGACTCGATCGTGTCGCGGCATTCGGTCAGTGCGTCGGGGCTGATGCGGAACGAATCGGTTCGCATGTACGTGATCAGCGCGACCTGGCCTTCGTCGCCGAGATTTACGCCTTCGTAAAGTTGCTGAGCGATGCGCATGGTTCGCTTGGCGTCGAAACCCAAACGATTCGCGGCGGCCTGTTGCAACTGGCTGGTCGCGAACGGAGGATATGGGCGATCCTGCACTTCTTTGACTTCGTAATACGCGACCTTATACTTCGCGACGCGCAAGGCGGCGGCGATGGCTTTCGCGTCGGCTGCGTTGCCGATCAGCGTTCGGACGATTCCGGATGCTCCGGAAACGCCCATGCCGCCGGCTTTGAATTTGCCGAGATCGTCGGCGTTCGAGACGACTTGCTTGCCGTCAATCGCGCGCAACGAGGCGTCGAAATTGTGGCCGAGATGCGAGAACACCGCGCTGACGGTCCAATAGCATTCAGCGATGAACGCCTGAATTTCTTTTTCGCGATCCACGAGCAAACGCACGGCGACAGACTGAACGCGCCCGGCCGACAGTCCGCGAACGATCTTCGTCCACAGCAAATCGGAGAGTTTGTAGCCCACGATACGGTCGAGAACGCGGCGCGCCTGCTGCGAATTGACGAGATCCATATCGATCTTGCGCGGCGCGGCGAAACCGGCTTTGATGCCGCGCGGCGTGATTTCGTCGAACGTGACGCGGACGATTTTTTCGGGTTCGAGTTCGAGCGCCTCGGCCAAATGCCAAGCGATGGCTTCTCCCTCGCGGTCCGGATCGGGGCACAGATATACGGTTTCAGCGGAGTCGGCGGCCTTGCGCAATTCGGCGATGACCTTCTTCTTCGCCTCAACGTTGACGTAGGTCGGCGTGAAGTCTTTGGCGATGCCGGCGACGATCAGATTGTTCTTGTCAGAACCCTTGCCCTTGCCCTTCGGCAAATCACGGATATGCCCAATGCTGGCTTTAACTGTGTAGTTCTTGCCCAACACCTTGCCGATGGTCTTGATCTTACCCGGCGACTCAACGATCACGAGATTCTTGGCCACTCTATTCATCCTGTCATTGCAGGCCGCATGCCTGCTTTGTTACCTTGACGCACGGTCTCCCGCGCCGTCCCATTAATAAGGAAGCGGCGAAAAAGTTTAAGGGCGGACATTTAGCAAAGAGTGGGTACCAAAGTCAAGCCCCAACTGAAATTTTCTTACGAATGAAGCATCGCCACGAGGCTTCAAAGCGACATATTTCGTTCCGATTGTGGTCAAATTACCCGGATATTTGGACATATCGGCGAATTATTTGAGTTATTTTACCTTAACAAAATGATAAGATAAAAGATTTGAGAAATTTGGTGATTAAAGAGTGAAATCTGGCGTAAGCCTCGGTGGACTTGTTCAAAAGCGCGAGCTGACATGTGCGACTGATTCGTCAAGTTTGGGAATTCAAGTTCATGTAAACGCTCATCCGATTACAGGGCGATTGACGTCTGTCGCCTATATGTTTTTACAAAGGGGAATCGATCGTGAAATCTCTCAATGCCATATCCGCGTTGTTTGCGGTGTTTTTCATCGCCGGAAGTACCACATTCGCAGCCGAGGATTGGAGTGGGCCATTTGAAATCGCGCCACTCAGTGCGCCGGAGATGGTGCTTGAAGCGGTCGGTTCAGGCACGACCGAGAACACGAAAGTGTCGATTAATGCGCCGACCGGAAAGGACAACCAGCACTGGGTGATCACGGCTAAAGGTGACGGTGCATATACGTTGCGACCGGCGTACAGCACGACTCTGATTCTTGCGGCAGCGCAGGGTGGAAACGCCAGTGGAACGCTGGTGGTGCTGGAAACGGATAGCGGGAAGCCGTGGCAGGTGTGGTCGCTTAAGCGCAACGAAAACCATTCCTTCAGTCTAATGCCGAAACACGCGCCGGATACGGCGCTCGACGATTTCGGCGGCGGAACGAAGGCCGGTGGCAAGGTGGATATTTTTAAGTACAACGGGGGCGACGAGCATCTGCACTGGATGCTCAAAGCGCTTCCCGGCTCCACCGTTCCGGCCGGGGTCGGAAAGCTCGAATTGCTGAATTTTCCGAAAGGCACCGTTAAGGAATTCACGTTCGATACCAGCGCGATTTTTCCTGGCACGCATCGGACTGGAAACGTCTTCATCCCGGCGCAATACGATGGCACCAAACCGGCCTGCGTGTACGTGAAGCAGGACGGATACAATCCGCGCGAAAAACAAGTATTGGAAGTGTTGATCGCGGCGAACGAAATGCCGGTCACGATCGGCGTCTTCATTCGTCCGGGCGATCTGCCTGCGCCTATGAAAGGAACAAGCGGACGCCGTAACCGCGATTTGGAATACGACGGAGTGGGCGACAAATACGTTCGCTTTTTGACGGAGGAATTGCTCCCGTTTGTCGCGAAGAATTTTGATCTCAAGCTTTCGACGAACGGCAGCGACCGTTGCATCGCGGGCGGCAGCAGCGGCGGGATCGCGGCGTTCAACGCAGCGTGGGAACGGCCCGATGCGTTTCAGCGCGTCTTTGCGGGCAGCGGCAGTTTCGTCGCTTTTCGCGGCGGTCACGAATTCCCGACGCTGGTCCGAAAATTCGAAGCCAAGCCGATCCGCGCGTATTTGACAACCGGAACTCACGACATGGAAAATTGCGCGGGAAGTTGGTACCTGCTCGATCAGGAGATGGACAAGGCCCTCGTGTTTTCCGGTTACGATTACATTTTTAAAACGATCGAAGGCGGCCATGTTTCTGGATATTACGAAAATTTCTCTGACGCGATGCGTTTCATCTGGAAAGGTTGGCCTGAACCGGTCAAAGCCGGACCGAGCGCGCCGCGCGTTCGCGATATCATCACCCCTGACAGCCCGTGGACGCTGGCGGCAGAAGGCGTCGGAACGCCGCGTTCGCCATCGGTCACCGCGAAAGGCGAGGTGGTGTTCATCAATACCGCCGCGAACAAAATTAATCGGATTGAACTCGATGGAAAAATAAGCGAATTCGTCGCTGACGCGGCGCAAGCGAATGGGCTATCCGTTGGACCGAATGGCGAGATGTATACTGTTTCGCTCAGCACCGGGAATGTCCTGCTTTATGACAAAGATGGGAAGTCGAGTGTCTATATGTCGGGATTGCGCGGTCACAGTGTTGTTGCGATGCCGAGCGGCGGGGTGTATCTGACGTCTCCGGGAGAAAAAGAAGGTAGCGACGTTTGGTTTGTGAAAGACGGAAAAAAGACGTGCGTCGATACCGGCATCAAACATGCGACGGGCCTGACGTATCGACCTGACCAATGGCTGCTTGATGTGGCCGACGGCGCGTCGAAATGGATCTATAGCTACCAGATCAATGCCGATGGAACACTTATCAATAAGGAGCGTTACTTCGATGCGCACGTCGCGGATTGGGACGACGATGCGGGTGTCGAGACACTTTGCTATGGCAAGGAAAATCGTCTGTTCGCTGCGACGCGCGCGGGCGTTCAGGTTTTTGCGGACGACGGCCCGTGTCAGGTGGTTCTGCCTGTACCGGGTGATGGCCGAGTTCATGGCGTGTGCATCGGCGGGGCGGAAATGAACACGCTCTATGCGTTTTGCGATGGAAAGATTTGGAAGCGCACCGTCAAAGTTCACGGCATTGGCGCGTTCTCGCCATGGACGGCCGTCAAAGGAAATCCGCTGTAAAATCAGTTCAAAGTTCAAAGTTCAAAACGGCGGCAGGAAGCCGCCGCTTTGATCAGGATTCGGCGCTTTCAAGTTCGTCGTCGCCGAGGCTCATGAGCATGTCTTCATCGGCAGCGCGTTCGCCTGCGGTGGCTCCGGCGATGCGGCGGAAGACGCGGGCGAATTCCTCGCCGCGCGCGTCGAGGATACGGACGGCGTTGTCTCCGGCGCGCAACCATCGCAACGTATTTTCTGAACGCATCGAACCCAGACCGGCGACGATCACAAAGGCTCCGTGCAGGCTGCGTCGCGGGACGGCGTCGACCAGCGCGTCGAGAGTGCGCGAGTCGTCGCGGCGCAAGAGCGCGAGCAGTTCCAAAAGGGAGTCGAGATTTCGGCGCGCGCGGCTGACCGTCACGCGCGCGATGTGGCTTTCGGGTTGCAATGCGACGCATTCGACTTCGATGCCGCGCCGCGCGAATTCGCGGACGGCGGTGGCCGTGAAAGAGATCGCATTTTCGAACGCGGCGAAACGGCGCGGGCCCATTCCGCGCAGGTTCGTGTCGAGCAGCAGAAGGACGCGTTTGGAGAGCGGTTCTTCGAATTCGCGCACGAGCAATTCGCCCGCGCGAGCGGAGCCGCGCCAATGGATCCAGCGCGGATTGTCTTCCTTGCGGTATTCGCGCAGGCCGCGAAATTCTTCTTCCGAACGCGACGGCCGCGCGCGGCGCATGGCTTCAAGCGAGCGTTCGATGTCTTCAAAAAGCGACGCGTTCACTTCGCCCAGACGCGGGTAGACGATCACGTGTCCCGGCGATTTGCGCGCGGAGACGTTGCGGAAAAAACCGAGCGGGTAGACGGTTTCGATGCGCGATTCGGCGAAGGCGTAGAGCCCGCGTTTGCGCAGCGCGATCGTATACGTCGCGCGGCTGGTTTCGTGTCCGCCGATGGCCATGATGAACGCGCTACCGTGACCGGCGATCGTTGAAATCGTGCGTCGCATTTGAGTGCTTGCGACGCTGGCGACAGTCTCCTGCGTGATGTCTTCGACGACAAAAAGCCCGGCGACGGGTATCGGCGACGTGTTGGTCAATTGAAGTGTGACAGTCAACAGTTCGCCGGAGAAAACATGTTCTGAGTTGCGGCGGCGAAACGTGATGGCCTTCAACGCGCGCGAGCCGTGCCAGAGCGAGAGAAACCACAGCGCGACGAGCACAAGCGCGATCAGCAGCGGAATGTTTGACCACGAATTCGATCCCAGCGACAACATTCCGCACATCAGCGCCAACGCGGCAAACAGCAGCCCGTCCGGCGTCATCCGCAGCAGCGTGCGAAACGGCCAAAGGAGGAGAATGGCGAAAACGGTTTTGAAGCGCGCGAAAGACATTGGACACCGTCCTACGATGCCATGGCGAGTTCCACGCGATTTCCGTCCGGATCTTCAACCACCGCGCGACGCCCCCAGGGTGAATCCTTCGCTTCACGAACAATCCGAATTCCCCGGCTGCGGAGCATCTCTATGGTCTGATCCAACGCCGGAACATCGAATCCGATCCGGAGCGGCGCAACAGGTTTTTCGCGGCAAGGATAAATCTCAAGAACAAGGCGCCCCATCGTCGCTGAATAGTGCCGCGGCCCATTGCCGTGTTGCTCTTCGACAAAAGACAGCCCCATGGCGCTGTAGAAATCCTTTGCCGCGTCGACGTTTCCGCTTTGCAGCACGATCAATGAGAGCGAGGGCTGGGTGAGCGACGAGAAGTAAGCAAACTGGGCCTCGGCCTCGCTCGTGACCATTTCACGCAGCTTCTCCGCCGCGGGTGCGAATTCCTGGAACCCGAATTGGTAACCGGGAAGGAAACCGTCGTCCGGGCGAAGTTCATCCACGCCAAATCCGTTCGCGATGGAGTAAGACATGACGAACGCACGGCCCGCACGGCGAACGTCGAGCATTGCGTTTCCTGAGGGGAACGCGTTGAACTCGAATTCAATATCCGGGAAAACCACGGAAAATTGGTCTCCCAAGTTTTTCATGAGTGAGATTGGCGACGATGTCATTTTTCGAACTCCACCTTGCCCGTGATCTTACAGACGAACTTTACGGTGCCGTCATTTGAAATTTCAATCCTGTGCCCGCGAGTGAATGAAATGAGGCTCCCGTCACTCATGCGATTTGTAAAATCAGACTGTGGCGGATACATCCGGCCGCTAAAACGTGACGGCGGTGGAGCAGGGGTTTCCTTTTTTATTCCGCTCCACTCATCTTCCACTTCATCGAGTGTAGCAGAAAGCTTGCGTAACGCATCATCCGCGTTCGATGCGCGGGGCAGCAAACGAAGTTGGCGATAAAATTCATCGAGTCGCCAACGAATCGTCATTGTCCGCGCCATACGCGTTTCCTTTTACTTGGGGCAATGCGCTATCACTTCCTCAACAAAAACTCCAGCACCGCGATGATCAGCATGGTCGCGCCGAAGATGCAAGCCAGGATCACGTACATTCTCATGCGCTTGATTTCTTCGCGCAGCAGTTCGATTTCGCTTTTTGCACGTTCGACGTTTTTCTGTGCGTTGTTGATCGTCCGGAGGATCGTCGATTTGCCGGCGTCGAGCGGTTTGTTCGATGGGTTCTGCCCCATCTTGACAAGCTCTAAATCCTCGATCAGCGCCGGCGCTTCGTTGAAACGGTCGCTGGGATTCTTCGCCATCATGCGTTCGAGAATCGTCATCACCGGATCGGGAATCTTCGGATTGATCGTGCGCGGGTCCGGCAGATTCGAGCGAATATGTTGGCGCATGACGGAACTGCCGGAACCTTCGTACGGCGGCTTGCCGGTGAGCATGTGGTACAACGAACAACCGAGCGAATATTGATCGGAGCGCCAGTCGATGTTGTCGTTGCCCATCGCTTGTTCGGGCGAGATGTAATCGGGCGTTCCGAGCACTTCGCCTTCGGTCGAGATAACCGGATCGAGCTTCGATTTGACGAAACCGAAGTCGCCGAGCTTGACCTGTTTTTTGCGCGTCATCATCATGTTGCCGGGCTTGATGTCGCGGTGGACGATGTCCCATTGTTTGATGTAATTGATCGACTGCATGATCTGAATGACAATGTCCAGCGCGTCGGGAACGTCCAACGGGCCGACGCGGTCGATCATGTCTTCGACGGTTTCGCCGTCGATGAATTCCATGGAGAAATAATAGACTCCGCGATCGCGTCCAACGTCGTAGACCTGAATCAGATTCTGGTGGCTCAAGCGCCCGGCTAAGCGGGCTTCGAGCAAGAAACGCTTTTTGAATTCTTCGTCGCCGAGCCACTTCTTATGGAGGACCTTCAACGCCACGTCGCGCGACATGGAGATCTGCCGCGCTTTGTACACGGTGCCCAGTCCGCCATCGCCGATCTTACCGATTATTTCGTAGTTGCCGATGCGCAACGCGTCGCCTTTTTCTTCATCGCGTTGCAAGCGGCCGAGCGCGGTTTTGACGGCGCGGACCTGGTCTTCGGTCATGTAGCCCTTCAACAGCAGGATCGCTTCGATCGAGCTGTCCGCGGTGCCATCAGGATCCTCCGCGCGGGTTTTGGATTGCGCCGCGAGGCACTCCTGAACCTGCATTTCGGTGACCAAGCCGTTTTCGACAGCCAGTTCCTCGAACGTCATCGCTCCCTTACGGGCCATTTCGTCGGTGCCTCTCGTGGTCATAAAATCAAACGAACATATTTTAGCCGCATTTTTCCAAACATCTACAGCGAGAATATGGAGGATCGCGTGACGTAAACTCGCCAAGGCAATTAACCCATTCTTTTCCTTTGTGTCTTTGTGCCTTCGTGCCTTTGTGTTAAAAACTAAAAAACAACGATTCTTTAGAGAACATAGGAGACCTGCCGTGCATTTGGACCCGACGTTGACCCGAATCGCCGTTCCCAGCAAAGGGCGGCTGCAAGAGCCCAGCGAATCGCTGTTGCGCGCCGCCGGCATCAAATACCGGAAGCGTGATCGCTCGCTTTTTTCGAACGTGGATGGTCTGAAGGCCGCGATCCTGTTTGTGCGTCCGGACGACATTCCGCTGTTGGTCGCTGAGGGCGCGGCGGACATGGGATTGGTCGGCGAAGATTTGGTGCACGAGAACAATTGCGGTGCGCGGGTCGAGAAGAAATTGGATTTGGGTTACGGATTCTGCCGGTTGGCTGTTGCCACACGCGTGGTGGGTGGCGCAAAGAAAGTCGAAGATCTGCGCGGCCAAAAAATTGCGGCGTCGATGAGCGTCTCCGCTCGTGAATTCTTCAAGAAGAAGAACGTCGATGTCAATCTGCTGGAAGTGACCGGGTCGGTTGAAATCATGGTGGCGCTGGGCTTGGCGGATGCAATCGTCGATCTCGTCGAATCCGGCGACACGCTGCGCGACAACGGGTTGGAAGTGATCGAAACGGTCGCTCAGTCGCAAGCGATTTTGATCCAGACGCCGAAGCCGCGCGACGAAAAACTCTGCGAACTGGTCGTTCGCCGTTTGCGGGGCGTGTTGACAGCGCAGCAGTATTCGCTGCTGGAGTACAACATTCATCGCGACAAACTCAAGCAGGCTGAAGCGCTGACGCCGGGCTACAACTCGCCGACGATCAGCAGTTGTGAAGACCCGGATTGGGTGGCAGTCAAGGTGATGGTGCCGAAGAAGCAGTCGATCGAAGTGATGGACAAGCTCGAAGCGCTCGGCGCGTCGGCGATTTTGGAAACGTTAATTTCGAATTGCCGATTGTGACAACGCTCCGGCGACACTCGACATCTGCGGGTTGTATTTTGACGTGGGATCCATCGGAGGAGAACCAACACATGCGAATGTTCGTTGCGTCGATTGCGTCGTTGCTCCTGTTTTCCACCGCTTTTGCAGCAGACGAAGTCATTAATTTGGGCGGGGAAACAATTCGAATTCCGATTCCCGAGGGCTACGTCAAAGCCGATGGCGAAAAGAAGGTTGCGGAAATTATCGAACGGATTTCATCCGGCGTGACCAGTAATATACATTTGCTGACGCTCCTGACGCCGACTGACTTGGAAGCGGCGAAGAGCGGTAGGTGGAGCGGGCGGATCAGCCTGTATGTTCAGGCTCTGCGCGCGAATCAGAAAAAAGACGTGGTTTGCCGGTTTTCGGATTTTGAAAAAATCAAACAGCAGCTAAAAGGCGCTTCCGCGGCGAATATGCGGAGCGCCATCGATAAAGCGACCAAGGGCAACCCGGACGCGGATCTCAAAGAGGTTTTCGATTCGATGAAAGCCAACCTGGGGAAACCAGTGATTCTGAACGAAAGCGATCGGCACATCACGATGGCCATTCCCTTTGCTGCCGACAACACGATTATCAGTTCGAGCGTGTTGTGCAGTGGGAAGATCGTCTATCTGTACGCTGCTGAAAACCCCACAAACCCGGCGGTTGATACTCAGCACATGAAAAACTGGGTGGCTCAAGTCGTTTCGGCCAACCCCGCTGAATCGAAACTGGCTACGAATGCGCCGGCGACGAATTTCGTCGATAGCATTCTAAATGGCGCGATCATCGGCGGAGTAATCGGCGGATTGGTCGGAGTGGTAACGTGGCTCGCAAAACGAAAGCAAAAGGCGAACGAAGCTGCGTAACGCGGGCGTCGGTGTAATGAGTGAAGATTGAATGAGACGGAAGCAGATATCTAAATTGCTTGGGAAGAAACGGACGCGGTGGGTACTCCTTTGAACAGCGAAAATAAAACGCCCTTGACGAACCGGATGATTTTTTTGAACGACGCTGAAGCGCGGACGAAGCTGGCGCGGGCGCTGTTCGGCACCGACTTCGCGTTTCAACAGAAGGTGAATGGGCATTTAGGTTCGTACAAGAAACTGTATTTGTCGCGCGGCATTGAGATGCCGATGCCGGAGGCGATCAACGATTTCCGAACGTTTGTAAAGGATCGCATCACGGCGGAACAGCACGCGATTCTGTGCGGCTCGGCCGGGGAGAAGTTTCTGTCCTTTCACATGCAGAATTGGATAAAACTGCCGAAGATTCCGGCGGAATGAATCGGGTAGACGATTGTTTTTTGATCGTTAACTGGCTGTATTGCGTCGGACTCCGTTGAATCTCGCTACTTTTCTTTCGCTTCATCTGCATCCTTCGTTTCGCTTTTCACGCTGAATGATTTTTCTTTGGGCGGCGATGATTTCAGAAGCAGATCGATTGTTTCGCGGATCATGCCGGAATTGGCGATGACGCCCAGGCCCAGGCGGTGTTTGAATTGGCCGGATTCGTAGGTTGTGTCGAATTTATCGTTGATGAAATGCTGTTCGGAGAGCAGGCCGATGATGAATTGGATTCGGCCGGGTTGCGTTTTGCCAGCGACGAAACGGTTCGCTTCAGTGAAATACAACGCTCCGCCGCTGTTGCCTTCGAAGATATTAATGTCGGCGAGGAAGGTTTTGTATTTGCTCATCGGCGTCAGCGGGAAACCGGCGATGCAGCCGAGGCGGACGACTGGGAACCACGCGGCTCCAGAGTTGAATTGAACGGGGTGCGGGAAACCGGTGCATTTCAACGTATCGCCAGGGTGGATTTCATTTTTCTTTAACGTGTCGTCGGTCGCGAGCAAATCGAGCGACAGCCCGGCGATTCGGTTGTCAGCGCCGGGCGTGAAAAATAGTGCGGCGACGTCCGCGTCGGGGTGTTTTGTCCAGAGCGGTTTGCCATCGTTGCGGACTTTGATTTTGATCGGCGATTTGACCCAGATGTCGGCGTCTTTGTCGTCTTTTTTGCGCAGGTTCAGCGTGGCTTCGTCGCCTTCCATTTTTGAGAACACGTGCGCGGCGGTGACGAGAATGACTTGCGTTTCCGCAGCGGGGCGCGCGATGGCCCAGACGGTGGCGCTCGATTTCGGGTTCGAAATTTTGAAAGTGTTCAGCATTAATTGCGTGTCGAGATCGTCGGACTCGCAACGCGCGCTGGGCGCGGCAATGAGAACGCAGGCGAGCGAAAGGACACAAAAGGGACGCATAAAAGCCTCGCAGCGATGGATTAGGGAGTCGAAAACTCGTATACACTTGAACTGTGTGTAAAGTGATGATTAAAGGCGTGTTCGGCGGGTATTTTTGTCTTTGCGATCGCGACGCTTCGAGTAAAATTAGTGCATTCTCTACGAAGTATGGACACGGCTTGAAGCAGCAGAGCTTCGGACCGTCTTCACTAAAACTGAGATCAATGAAAATATTTGGATGTTGGATACCCAACAGGAGCGTTTGGATTGTCTAATTTGGGTTCGTCGGTCAGCAGTGCGGAAGTCAAACCCGCTGCCCTTTCAAGCACGTCGAAGCACTCGGAAGAAACGTCGGTTGAGCGCGATTATAAGGTGGATTGGCTGCGCTGTGCACCGTTCTTCGCGATGCACTTTGTATGTCTTGCGGTGATTTGGGTGGGATGGAGCTGGACGGCTGTGGGCGTTGCGGCGTTTTTGTATTTCGCACGCATGTTCGCGATCACCGGTTTTTATCATCGCTATTTTTCGCACAAAACCTTCAAAACGTCGCGTGTGATGCAGTTTTTCCTGGCATTGGCCGGAGCGACGTGTGTGCAGCGGGGCGCGCTGTGGTGGGCTGCGCATCATCGCGGGCATCATTTGCATTCAGACGAGGAGGATGACGTTCATTCGCCACACCAGCACACATTCATGTGGAGCCATATGTTGTGGATTACTTCGCCGCAGAATTTTGAGACCGATTTGAAGGCGATTCCCGATCTGGCAAAGTATCCGGAGCTGCGTTTCCTGGATGATCACGATGTTTTCGTGCCGGTTTTGCTGGCGTTTGCGATGCTGGGATTGGGTTACGGATTGAATTTCTATTTTCCGTCGCTGGGAACGTCGGGCTGGCAAATGGTGATCTGGGGATTCTTCATCTCCAGCACGGTGCTGTTCCATGCGACGTGTACGATCAATTCCTTGTCGCATCTCTTCGGGAACAGGCGCTTTAATACAAAGGACCACAGCCGTAACAATGTCTTCCTCGCGTTTCTGACGCTGGGCGAAGGCTGGCACAATAATCATCATTTCTATCCGGCATCCGTTCGGCAGGGATTCTACTGGTGGGAATTCGATATTACGTACTACCTTCTTTGGACCATGGCGCGACTGGGCTTGATTTGGGATCTACAACCGGTTCCGAAGCGGATTTATGAGAAGGCTGTCGAGCACCAGAAAGCGGCGTAAAACTCAGTGAAATACCCGTGGCAAAAGCGGCATAAATGAAGAGTCGAGATTACACTGGACGGGCTTTGCGGCCCGTCTTTTTTTATCGTTACGGAGAGAGAGACCATGCAGAAGATTGATTGGCTTTACCACCGCAAGGGCTGACAGACTTGCGTTAAGACGCAAGAGTTTCTTGCGACCGCCAAGATTGAAACGAAGGAGATTACCGACGCTAAGAAAGCGACGCTGACGAAGGATGCCGCATTGAAATTGGCGGTTGGTGCCAAGCGTATCGTGGCGACAAAGGGCAAGAAGGTTATTTCGATCGATATGGCGAAAGACAAGCCGGACGCGGAAACACTGGCGGGACTGATTGTCGGGCCGTCCGGAAATTTACGTGCGCCTGCGGCGTGGGTAGGGAAAACGCTGATGGTGGGGTTTGACCCGGAAATGTATCAGGAAGTGCTGAGCGCCGAGTGCTGAGCTAGATGCAGTGATGAGGCGAGGAATTGGCTCTAAAGGATCGGAAGTTCGGCGTCTCGATTCATTTTATGTGTACAATACTCTCGTCAACTGCGACAAAACGAACGATCCCAAATGAAGCGCGCCGATCCAAGGGATCGGCGCGCTTTGAAACGTTATGATTTCAACAACCTCGTTGCAACTGGCTTACCAAGAAACCTGGAAGCTGACAACGAAGGAGTTGGCCTGCAAGCGGTGGAATGGCGCCGACGCAGGGCCCTTCGGATTGTCGAGATGGTTGAAGTTGGCCTGGATCTTTGCACCCTGGCCAGCGATGTAGTAGTTAATACCGGCGGTCCAAACCTTCGTCTGGTAGACGTTGGTGGCACCGTTGCCATCAGCACGACCCGAAGCTGCCGGATCTGTGACGAGGACGTTCGGAGCACTTTCGTAGCGACCGTCGATTTCGATGTTCTTCCACCAGTTGTGGCAGGTCGAGCAGAACAGCGGACTTTCGCCGAGCTTGTAACCGATCGCGCCCCAGTAGCCGAAGCTGCTGAATGCTGCGCCACCGTTACCGCGACCACTGCCGTCGCCACCCTGATAATCAACGGCGAGCTGATCGATGATGCTGCCCGGAGCTGTGCGATCCTTGATCCACTGAGCTTCACCCTTGAACCACAGACCCTTGAAGCAGCCTGGAGCATAGTACTTCATCCAACCATCGTGACCGATCGACCAGTTGTGGAAGCGTTCGAGCGAGTTGGTCGGTGCAATGGGCGAGCCGGACGAACCGTGCTTGCCACCGCGGAACGAGTAACCGAGTTCGAGCTTACC
>JANXLS010001081.1 GCA_025355035.1 Planctomycetota bacterium
TCCTGATTGCCATTTTTGCCAAGGGCCACTGCCTGCTCGAAGGCGTCCCGGGACTCGCGAAGACGTTGATCATTTCGTCGCTGGCGAAGTGTCTCGACCTGTCCTTCAAACGCATCCAATTCACGCCAGATTTGATGCCCAGCGACATCACCGGCACGGAAGTGATTCAGGATGATCGCGCCACCGGCGAACGCGTCTTCCGCTTCATCAAAGGCCCCATCTTCTGTAACATTTGTCTCGCCGACGAAATCAATCGAACGCCCCCGAAGACCCAGGCCGCGCTGCTCGAAGCGATGCAGGAAAAATCGGTCACGGTCGCTGGCCAACAACATAAGCTGTCGCTGCCATTTTTCGTCCTCGCGACACAAAATCCGCTCGAACAGGAAGGTACGTACCCACTGCCCGAAGCGCAGTTGGATCGTTTCATCTTCAAGATTTTCGTCGACTACCCAAGCGACGGCGAAGAACTCGAAATCATGAAGCGCGTCACGACGCCGAACAAGACGCAGATCAAGCCTGTGTTGACGGGCGAACAGATCAGCGCGTTGCAGGACATCGTTCTGCGCGTTCCGGTCGCCGACCATGTCTATCACTACGCGAAGAAGATCGTCCGCGCAACCCGCCCCGCCATGGGCGAAGCGCCGGACTTCATCAAGAATTGGATCAACTGGGGTGCCGGTCCGCGCGCGAGCTTGAATTTGATTCTCGCCGGCAAAGCGCGCGCGATTCTCAACGGCCAATTCCACGTCGCGTGCGAAGACATCGAAGCCGTCGCGCCGTCGGTCCTGCGCCATCGAATCGCCTGCAACTTTACGGCACAGGCCGAAGGCATCACGACGGACAAGGTGATTGAACGCCTGTTGCAGTCGATTCCGAAGACTGAAAAGTTGGCGAAGTAAGCATAACGGAAAAGGATCGTGTCGCTCAACGGGGTCATGAGTCGGAAAAATCCAACGGCTGTGCAATTTGACAAACGCCTCAGCCGCTGAATTTGCCCGTCATTTTTCGCGACAACTCAGGACTTTAAAGGCATTATTACGTCGCTTGGGATCGCTTTTCGTCGCTGGATCAGGAACGCCTTAATAGCTTGATTTTGGATGCAATTCGCGAAGAGAAGGGGCCGTTGAAGCGCTGCAAGCGGCAACGGCCATGGGCTTGACGGAAGTCGAAGCAACTCGCATGGGAATCCAGGTTTAAATATGTCCCTGATTTCAGCCAACCCCACACAAAAGAAGATGGTGCTGTCGAAGTACCTGGATCCCAAGGTACTCAACCGTGTCGACCGGCTCGAGCTGGCCGCCAAGTCCATCGTCGAAGGTTTCATGGCCGGCTGGCATCGGTCGCCGTATCACGGTTTCTCGGTTGAATTCGCGCAACATCGCGAATACACGATGGGCGACGATCCGCGCCATCTCGATTGGAAAATCTTCGCCAAGGCCAACCGCTACTACATCAAACAGTACGAAGTTGAGACCAATTACGTCGCGCACATTCTGCATGACGCCAGCGAATCGATGCTCTACAAATCGCCCAACGCGCCGTTCAGCAAGCTCGAATATGCGAATTTCATTACCGCAGCCCTCTCCTATTTGATCGTCAGCCAGACCGACACGGTCGGCGTCGGCATCTTCAACGATGGCCTTCAAACGTTCGTTGAACCGAAGCAATCGCTCGGACACATTCACCGTATCTGCCACGAATTGGAAGCAACGAAACCGACGAAGAAAACAGATGTCGGCGACATCATGCACCAATTCTCGGACCGCATCAAACGCCGCGGCATTGTGGTGTTGGTCAGCGATCTCCTCGACAAGCCCGAACGCATTCTTGACGGTCTGAACCATCTGCGATTCGCGCGACACGAAGTTCTTGTGTTCCATGTGATGGACCCGTACGAGTTGGAATTCCCGTTCGATGGTCAGATCAAATTCGAAGGGCTTGAAGGCTACGAACCGGTTCTGTGCCAACCGCGCATGTTGCGAAAGGCGTATCTCGAAGCCTTGAACAAACACATTCTCGCCGTCAAGACGGCCTGCGAGCGGAACAAAGTCGACTACGTTTTGTTGAACACCGCTCAACCGTTGGAAATGGCGTTGCAAAGTTTCTTACAAAGCCGTGCATTGAAAAGCATCGCTCGATAAACAGTAGTGCCGAGTGCAAAGTACCGAGTGCCGAGGAATGCAATCAGGACTCGGCACTCAGGACTCGGCACTCGCCACTTTGAATTCGGCACTTAGGACTCGGCTCTTAGAATGTTAAATCCATTTTTACTGTGGTTCGCGGCGTTGGGAGCCGTGCCCATCATTATCCATATGCTGAACAAGCGCCGGTATCGTCCGGTGGTTTGGGCTGCGATGGAATTTTTGATGCAGGCCATTCAGAAGAATGCGCGCCGGTTGCAATTGCGCGACATCATTCTCATGTTGATCCGCACTGCGGCGATCATCTGTCTCGCCCTCGCGCTGGCGCGTCCAACCATCAACTCCAAGAGCTTCGTCGGTGGCACCAAAACCGGCGCGGTGATCCTGCTCGACAATTCGCTTTCGATGGGCTATACAACCGGCGGCTCTGTTAATGGTCGCCCCGAAACGCGATTCGATGTTGCCAAGAAACTGGCCAAAACGATTCTCGACCAACTTGAACCGGGTTCGTGGTGCGCGCTGTACACCTTCAACGGTGATGTCCATTCGCCCATTGGCGATCCGTCGCAGAACATCGTTTACATCAAACAAGAAATGGAATCCGCAGCAGCGATTTCCGATGGTTCGACGAACGTTGAAAAAGCGATGGAAAAGGCAGCTCAATTGCTCGACCGCCACGCTGAATTCAAGCAAGCCAATCGCGAAGTGTATGTCATCACAGACATGCAGGCTTATCCTTGGAGCGGCAAGATGGTCTCCGGCGGCTTCGGCAAATCGCTCAAGGATTTGGGCGAGCGCGCATCGGTCTACATCGTCAACGCTGGCGACAACGCGGCTGAAAACGTTGCAGTAATCGATCTCGCTCCGACCGACACACTGGCCACGATCGACATGCCTATCACGTGTGTCGCGAAAATCAAAAATTTCGGTCAGAACGACGTTAAAGGTTTGGTCGTCGATTTTTTCGCTGATCCTGTCGCAGGCGACGAACGCCCGGCGCAACGTTTCACCGTCGATATCCCAGCCGGCGAAACGTCGAGCGTCAGTTTCGAACGCAAGTTCTCGACCGGTGGCGATCATCGTGTTTCGTGCCGACTCGCTGAAGACCGCCTTCCTGCCGATGGCAAACGCGCATGCAGCATCGAAGTCATCGACGAAGCAAAGGTGCTTCTCGTCGATGGAAAAGATCAGCGCGTTGACGATCCCATTTATAATGAAACCGGATTCCTGCGTTTCGCACTCTCGCCAAAAGATCCGGAAAACCCTGACAAGCAGAACTTGATCACGACCGACGTGATCATGCATCATCGCCTGGCCGACACCAACCTCACGAATTATCAGGCCGTCGTGCTGTCGAACGTGGCGCGCATTTCGCAACCCGTCGCTACCGCGCTCGAAAAGCAGGTCAAGAATGGCAACGGAGTGATGATCTTCCTCGGAGATCAGATCGACCCCGCCGCGTACAACACGGTTCTCGGCGCCAGCGGCGTCAATCTGCTCCCAGCGAAGATCGGCAACCCATGGGGCGAATCCGTGTCGGCTGACGCGGACAAATACCCGCCGTCGATCGGCTACTCGACCGAAAAGCTGTCGCATCCGATTATGGTCGATTTCCCGAACCAGAATTGCGTCGAACTCCTGACGACGGTGAAGATTTATCGCGGTTACGACCTCGAAATTCCGAAAGACGATTCCGTTCGCGTCGTCGCCTATTACGCCAACGGCAAGCCCGCCGCCGTCGAAAAAAAGATCGGCACCGGTTACGTCTTGATGTTCGCGTCACCCGCCACGACATCATGGAGCGATCTACCGACACAACCGGCGTTCGCCATCATGATGAGTCGTGCTGCGAACATGCTCACGCTTGGCAATCGCCCTGCAAAGAACGTACCGGTGGGTGCGCCGATCCAGTGCCTCCTTCAGCAAAGCGACCAGAACCTGATGGTCCATATCACTCCGCCCTACCCCGGCGTCAAAGTCGATTCCAAGCCCGACGTCACGCCGGACGCGCACGTTCAAGTTGGGATCAACGATACGGAACGCGCCGGATTCTACGACATCGTCGTCGATCGCGATCCAAAATTGAACATGGCGTATGCCGTCAACCCGGACACGGAATTGGAGTCGAATTTGAACACCGTGGCTCCCGAGCAGATTCGCCAGGATTACCCGGAATTCCGTTTCACATACATCGCCAAGAGCGACGATCTGGCGAACAAAGTGTTGCAGGAACGTAAAGGCAGCGAACTGTGGCCGTGGCTGATTGGCGCGGTCTTTTTCCTGCTCGCACTCGAATCGTTCCTGGCGAACCGATGGGCTCCGAGAGATTAAGTGCTAAGTGCTGAGTACCGAGTGCCGAATCTAAACAACTCGGCATTCAGCACTCGGCACGTGAACTCAGGATTTATTACTTCGACGCAACCGTGCGAATGAAAGAATTGGAATGAAAGAGCTGCTCTACAAAATAATCGGCATCGACCCGCTCGACAGCACATCGATTTCCAACTGGACGATCGACTTTGCCAACATGAAGACGCACTTCCAGCAACTGGTCTTCGCACTTTTGGCCGTCGCGTTGGGTGTAGGGATTTGGTGGGTCTACAAACGCGAACCGGAGTATTGCCCGCTCCCCAAAAAGCGCATCATGGCTGCCTGTCGCATGGCGGGTGTTCTGATTTTGTTGTTAATCGTCGCCAACCCGGTGCTCGCTGTTTTCGTCCGTGGTTCGTCGCGCGGAAAAATCGTTGTGCTCATCGACGATTCAAAGTCCATGTCCCGCGTCGATAAATACAAAAAAGCCGAAGACAAACTCGTCGCCTCTCACGCGCTGGGGCAGACTCCGCTCACAACAACGGACGCCACGAAACTGACTGCTGATGCCGAAAAGGCAGTCATAACAACGTCGCGCATTGACGTGGTTCGCGGACTGCTGAAAAACAAAGAAATTGCGCTCTTCGAAAAGCTCCAGGAAAAATACACGGTCGAAGCCTGGAGTTTTGCCAAGGGCAACGAATCGGAAATGCGTCGCTTGGGTTCTGAACTTCCGAAGATCAACGTAACGGCGCTTGACGACATGAAAGCCGAAGGCACTGTCACTGAAATTGGCAATGCGCTGCGCGCAACCCTCAAGCGTTATAAAGGTCAGCCGCTCTCAGGCATTGTCTTGCTTACGGACGGTGGCAATAACAAAGGCGAAGATCCGGCCATCGTCGCGGGCGAATCGCCCGTCCGTGTTTTCCCTGTCGGCATTGGTGTGCCGGAATCGCAGGACGTGGCCATCACGCATGTTTTTATGGAAAACAAAATCTTCGTCGACGATCTCGCGCCGATCACTGTTCGCATCAAGCAGCACGGCTACAACAACGAACCAGCCAAAATCACGATCACCAACACAACAGACAACGTCGAAATTGCCAAGATGGATGTACTGTTAAAAGATTCCGGCGAGCAGTCCGAAACAATTCGCGTCAAGCCGAAAACGCCCGGCCGATTTACATACAAAGTGGAGATCCAACCTGACCGAAATGCGTCGGAAGACATCGAACCGTCGAACAATTCGAAACTGCGCGAAGTCGAAGTCATCGACCAGAAGCTCAACATCCTGATGGTCGAAACCGATCCGCGCTGGGAATACCGCTACCTCAAGAACTCGTTGTCCCGCGACAAACGTGTGAAGCTCAGCGTTCTGTTGCGCGTGCCTGACGTGGCCGAGTTGGCGAAGCCGGGTTCAAACTACATCAAGGAATTCCCGACGCGCGAGAATCTGTTCCAATACCACGTCATCATCTTCGGCAATATGTCCGGCAACGACGGGTTCTTCACGGAGCACGATATCGACAACCTGCGCCGCTTCGTATTGGATCAGGGTGGCGGCATCTGGTTCATCGCCGGAAAGAACAACATGCCCGACACGTTCCGCGATTCGCCACTCAACGTCCTGCTCCCCGTCGAACTCGAGCCCCCGGGTTCACCGATCACCGCTGAAGACGAGCAAAACAACGCGATGACGGACCCCTATCGCTTGGTGCTGACCGTTGAAGGGCGATCCCATTCCTTGACGCGGCTTGACGCGTCGGGCGCGGACAACAGCGAAGAGCACAATGCTGCGCTCTGGGACGCGGTGCCTGAAATGTATTGGTATCACAAAGCCATTCGTCCGAAGCTAGGCGCCGCCTCACTGCTGGTTCAAGGTTTTGGCAAGAGCGGCCCGGCGTCCCGACGCGAATCGCCGACGCCACTTTTAGTTACGTCACAAGTCGGCCGCGGGCGTGTGTTGTATCAGGGCTTCGCGGATTTGTGGCGCATGCGATACCCGCAGGAACTCGGGCCGGATGCACTGGAACGCTTCCACGGACATGTCGTCCAATACCTGGGCATGCCGAAGTTGTTGGGACGAACGGCGCGCACTGAAATCACGACCGATCGCGAGGAATATTTTGCGGGCGACCGAATCCGCGTCAACGCGCGCATCCTTGAAAAAGGAACGCTCGATTATTCTAAAGCGGACAAGATCGGCGCTACGTTTACGAATCTTCAGGACGAAACGATCAAGGGCGATTTTGAATTGACCCCCGAACCCGGTGCCCACGGATCGTTCCGCGCTGAAATCCCGGCGAACGCAATAGGTCGATTCCGCATCACGTTGCGCGACGATGTCGAAGAGGGCGCACACACCGATTTCAGTATTCAAATTCCGCAGATCGAAATGGAAAATCCGGACATGCGCAAAGATCTTTTGGAAAACATCGCAAAGGCGTCAGCGCTCTCGGCGAAAAATGTTTCAGATGAAAAGAGCCCCGTCCGCATGTACCTCGCGGATCAGGCCGGCGAACTGGTCAAAGATATCCAGGAAGCTCAGAAAGATATTGCGCCGGTTCGACGCGAAAA
>JANXLS010001095.1 GCA_025355035.1 Planctomycetota bacterium
CGCTTTTTGCTTTAAGCGCTCAACAAGTCGTTCCGGTTGTGGCATCAGTCGCTGCTGCAAATCATCCAGTCGCTGGCGGAACATCGCCACGCGCTGTTCCGGGTGGCGCAAAGCGTAACTTTGCTCGATCGCCTCCAGCCGCCGGCGAGCGATCTCCATCCGCTTCTGCAACGCGTTCGGCAACGCGTGTTGCAGATCGTCGAGAAGCACCAACGTATCGGAGTACTTCGGCACAGCTATCTCGCCGGCATGACTCGGCGTCGCTGCGCGAATGTCCGCAACGAAATCCGAGATCGAGAAATCAACCTCATGCCCCACCGCGCTGATCACCGGAATATCCGACGCCGCAATCGCCCGCGCAACGATCTCTTCGTTGAACGCCCACAAATCTTCTAACGATCCGCCGCCGCGCCCGACGATCAGCACGTCAGGCCGGTACGTTCCGCGCAGCCGGTTCAGCGCCCTGATCGCCCCGGCAATCTCCCCCGCCGCGCGATCGCCCTGCACCTGCACACCCGCGACGATCAACTCGACCGGCCAGCGTGCGAAGATCACCTTGATCATGTCCTGCAACGCCGCGCCGGAAGGACTCGTCACGATCCCGATGCGCTGCGGATATGCCGGAATCGACCGCTTCCGCTCCTCAGCGAACAACCCTTCAGCCGCGAGCTTCTTCTTAAGCTGCTCAAACGCCGCAGCCAGATCCCCGACCCCCAATGGCTCCAGCCGATCCACAATAAACTGATACGTCCCGCGCGGCTCATAAACCGACAACCGCCCGTGAGCCAACACTTTCGCACCGTCGTCAGGAACGAATTTCAGCTTCTCGGCGCTCGTCCGCCAAATCACCGACGACAACTGAGCCCCATCATCTTTCAACGTAAAATAAATGTGCCCCGACCCATACGCCTTAAAATTCGAAATCTCCCCTTCCACCCAAACATTCGGATACCCGCGCTCAATGCAATCCTTCACATGCCGCGTCAACTGCGTGACCGACCAAGCCTTCGGCTTCCCCGTCTTCGGATCCGCAGAAGGAACCGCCGGTCGAGTGATCCCCGTATCAAAAAGCCCCATCTTCGCCATCACACTTTTCTCAATATCGGAACCGTTCAGTCCGGCCAAAAGATGTCTCTCGCAAAGACGCAAAGGCGCAAAGAAGAGAAAAACTTTTCATGCCCAACGAAAATGGTACGTGTCATTTTCCCCTTCTTTGTCTTGCCGTTCTTTGCGTCTTTGCGTCTGTGCGAGAGGCAAAACGAGGAACTTTAACGCCGCAGATCAATCCCCGTCCGCAACTCCATAGGCACCTGAAACCGCTCAATACTCATCGCCCGTCCCGTGCTCTCATCGATCTTCACAACAACCCCACACGCCCGAATGTCGTTCTCGGCGACTTCAAATCGAGCCGGCATCGCAGTGCGCAATTTCTTCAGCACCGCCGTCTTATCCCGCCCCAGCACCGAATCGTACGGCCCTGTCATGCCCAAATCCGAAATGTACGCCGTCCCGCCGGGCAAAACCCGCTCGTCCGCCGTCTGAACATGCGTGTGAGTCCCGACGATCGCCGAAACTTTCCCATCCAAATGCCACCCCAAAGCGATCTTCTCGCTGGTAGCTTCCGCATGCATATCGACAAGAATAATCTTCGTCTGCTGCGACGCCGTCTGAACGATTTCGTCAGCCAGTTCAAACGGGCAGCGCATCGGCTCCATAAAGACGCGCCCCATCAAATTCATCACGACAATCCGCACACCGTTCTTCGAGGTATAAAGCCCCCACCCTTTCCCGTCCGCCGTCTTCGGATAATTCGCAGGACGCAACACCGGCACTTCGTGGATGATCGAAGGGTATTCACGATTGCGAAAAATGTGATCGCCCGTCGTAATCACATTCGCACCGCAACTCATGATCTTCGTATAAGTCGCCGGCGTCAACCCCGACCCCGCCGCAGCGTTTTCCCCATTGACAACAATGAAATCCGCCTTGTGCTTCTCCACCAACAACGGCGCCGCATAAGCCAACCCATCCCGCCCCGGCCGCCCCACCACATCCCCAAAAAACAACACCGTTAAAATAGCCACCCAGCAACTCGTCTCTAAGAAGCGCTTCTGGCGCTCACCTTTCACTGTAAGGCGGGCGGCACCGCTCGTCAATGCCCGTTGATCTCCGCTTACTGGCGAAGTGTGAGCCGGTGCGCCGGATTGTTTATGAAGGCGCGATGGTCACGCGGTCTACGCCGGAATGAACTACTTTCGATTCGGGTTATGGACTTGGACGTAGCGCACCGTGGGCTGGTGCTGAACAAGATTTGGACTAAGAATCGCTAGGATGCTTTTCAGCCCATCCCGGCGTGGTTTGTGAAGAAATTGGCCGCGTCTGTGGTTGGCTGTGAGCCGGATTCACCGCTGTTCCCGACGATGCCTAAAGACCCATATCGACCGTTTGAGGCTGATCTGGCTGCTGCGAACATCACGAAGGATATCGAGGGGAAAGGGAAGGTCGATTTCCACGCTCTGCGGGTTACGTATCTTACGCTGGTGGACGGGGAAGGGGCTTCCCCGAAGTCGGCGCAGGCGTTGGCTCGGCATTCGACGCCGGATATCACGTTCCGGCGTTATGTGAAGGCTGTTGATTAGGAGCTTGTGCGGATTACTGAGGGAGTGGGGCAGGTCGTAGCGGGACTCTGATTTGGGTCTAAAATTCTAACTCTCGTTCATTTTGCCTGAAAAGAAT
>JANXLS010001161.1 GCA_025355035.1 Planctomycetota bacterium
ATCGTTTTCGTCGAACTGTCAGTTCTGCAACGCCGTCGTTGCCGTAGTGAACGCAAACGGCCTCTGCTTAAAATGCTCTGATGACCTCGCCTCGAATGTCGTCCCGGTCACAGGCTACTCGACCCCCGCCTTTACCGGCACAAGCATCGCGCCGCTCGCCAGTTTCGGCGACTACAAAATCGAATCCGAACTGGCGCGCGGCGGAATGGGGATCGTCTACATCGCTCGCCAGATCAGCCTTAACCGCCGCGTCGCGCTGAAAATGATCTCGACCGCATTCGCCGGCGAATCCGAATTGATGCGCTTCCGCTCAGAAGCCCGAAACGCCGCCACGCTTGAACACCCCAATATTGTCCCCGTCTATGAATTCGGTGAACTTTTCGGCCAGCCATTTTTTACGATGAAATTGATTCAAGGCCGCAGTCTCGCCGCCGAAATCCGGCGCTTGGTCCTCGATCCGCGCAAGGGCGTCGCGATTCTTGCTGCCGTTGCCCGAGCCGTGAATTACGCGCACCGGCGCGGCATCCTCCACCGCGATTTAAAGCCCGCGAACATTCTCATCGACGAAGCCGGCGTTCCGCACGTCACCGACTTCGGCCTTGCCATGCGCCTCGAAAATCCCGATGGCCTGACCGAAGCGGGCACCGTCATGGGTACCCCGCAATACATGTCGCCTGAACAGGCGTCGGGGTCCAGCAAGCCGCTCACCACCGCGTCGGACCTCTACAGCGTCGGCGCGATTCTCTATGAATTGCTGACTCTCCGCCCGCCGTTTCAAGCCGATACGCCCGTCGAAATTCTGATTAAAGTCAATTCCGAGGACCCAGTCCCGCCGCGCGCCATCCGCCGCGTCGTCGATCGCGATCTTGAAACGATCTGCATGAAGTGCCTCGAAAAAGACCCTGCTCAACGCTACCGCTCCGCCGAAGAATTGGCCGAGGAATTGGAACGTTGGCTGCGTCATGAGCCGATCCTCGCGCGTCCGCACTCGTTCGTTGAACGCGCGATAAAATGGGTCC
>JANXLS010001168.1 GCA_025355035.1 Planctomycetota bacterium
CGCGCGAACGATTCCGTCCATGAGCAGTTCGACGTTTTTGTCGAATGTCTTCTTGCGCAATTCCCATTTCAGTCGCCAGAAGTCCGAACGCGCGGAGGGGTGTCGCCCGCGTTCTTCGAGTAGTCGGCGCAACAACAGCGAGAACGGTTCGGACAAGTCTTCTCCGAATCGATCCCAGACGTCGAGTGCATCTTCGATCAAGCGGCGTTTGGCGGCGCGATAAACACGACCGCGTTTGCAGCAGACGAGCACCTCGGCCACATCGGCAGTCGGATAACGGAAAACGCCCATCTCGCTCCACTGGTGATACATGCCTTCGGCGAAATAGCGGGAGAGATCGGCGGTGGTAATGTGCCAGGACGGCGCGGCGAAGACCGCCAGAAAGCGCGAGGTACGGCGCAACGTGTCAGTCTCAGCGGACAACATTCCGTCCGGGGTGAATCTTTCGAGCAGCTTGGCTGTTTCCGCGTAGGCTCCGCGCTGCATCAGGCGCAATGAAGCGAGCAATGCACCGCCGCCGCGAACGTATACGGGACGCATTTCTTTCCACCACGAACTGAAGCGTTCGTGCGCGCTCAGATTCAGATAGTGCGAGCGTCCGGTCAGGACCGCGAGCAATTCGGGCGCCTGCAATGCAAAGGGTGAAGCAGTGTCGTCGAGTGAAGCAATCAGCGCGTCGACCAACGAAATGTGCGCCCGGGCAAATTCGTCCAGGTCTGCGCTGGAGATGGTATCGAGTTCTTCGGCTAGCGTTTTCATTTTCAGCGGCGCTTGAAGAATTGTGTGGCAATGCATCAACGCGTGAATGTTGGGATAGCGTTCCAAGCGGACGGGCAATGGGGAGAATGGCGACTGGCGCGCGATCCAATGCACGCCGGCCAGTGCGGCGAGCCAGCGGCGCGTTGGAGCGTCCGGGCTTTTGAGTTCGCACGCCGTGAGGCGTTGCAGAATTTCCAATGCGCGCAATTCGTCGCGGCGCGAGATGGCAGCGGCGGCGGCGATCAAGGATTGGCGATCGGCTTTGACGTCAACGAAAGCATTCTGAACGAGGCGCTGACATCGCCAATGGTCGATGAGCGTTCGGGCAAGCGGTCCCAGAACAATGTACAGAGCAGTGCCAAACCAGAGACTCCAAAAGGGAATCGAGTACGGGGTATTTCCTAACGGGAAGTATGTGATGCCAATAACAAAGGTCGTCGAAAGCAATGTGAATCGGGTAACGATTCCGATGATGCGGACGGGCCAGGCCTTTGGGACAGCGGTGTGCGACGAATTCCAAAACATATCGTCAAACCTTCGTCGAATGGACGGAAGCCGACAGACGCTTCCTACATTATTAGACTATCATAAACGTGGAAGATTCGAATAAAAATCGAAGAAATGTGGAACGTTTGGCGAGGGGGATTATTTTGGCTTTTGGCGCACGGGTGGCCAAGGCTGCGTGGGGTCCATGAGACGGAGTTGCGCCGGCGTTGGGCTGCCGCCGAATTCTTTCCAGTAGCGTTCACCAATCGGATTGATCTTGGGACCGATGGCGTCTTCGTTCACGAGCATCGGCTGAACATCCGTCCACCATTTATCGTATTCGGCGCGCAATTTCGCCGCTTCGTCGGCGTGATCTTCAATGACATTCTTCGATTCGCCGGGATCGTTTTGAAGGTCAAAAAGCTGTCTGTTGTTTACGAGGGTGAAGCGACTGTTGCGGATGGAACAGCCGGCGAATTTGGCCTCGGCTGTATGGCCTTTGTCCCAGCGGCCGACGTGAGTGACGAGCGTTCGGTCCGGCCATTCTGCTTTCACATTCGTGAGCAGGGGCCAGAAGCTACGGCCTTCGATTTGTTTCGCGAGTTCCCCTTTGAGCGGAATGCCGATGATTTCGGCGAGTGTCGGGAAAATGTCGATGTGTGCGGTCAACGCCGAGATGTCACGACCGCCGGGAAATTGAGCAGGCCAGCGCATGAAAAGCGGCGCTCGGGTACCGCCTTGAAAGGGCGTGAGTTTACTGCCGCGCATCCCGGCGTTGAAGACGGCACATGCCGGAGCGTAACCGCCGTTGTCGGTGCCGATGTAGATCACCAGCGTGTTTTCTTCAAGTCCCCAGGTTTTGAGTTGGTCGATCAGGCGACCGAAATTCAGATCGACGGTTTCGATCATGCCGTAGAACTTGGCGACGTTGTCGGGGACTTTGCCCTTGTAATGCTCAAAATATTCGTTGGGGCATTGGAGCGGTTCGTGCGCGACGTTGAGCGGGATATAGCAGAAAAACGGGGTGTCTGCGTTGCGTTTCTGGTCGATCCATTTGGTGGCTTGGCCGAAGAATAGATCGGTACAATAGCCCTTCGTTTTTTCGAACGCGCCATTGTGGATGAGCGTCGGATTTGTGTACATGTTGCCGGGGACATCGCCACCGGAGCCGGGATACATTTGGCCGATGCCGCCGCTGCCGTGGATGAACGTTTCGTCGAAGCCGCGTTTTTCGGGTTGGTAATCCGCTTCGTCGCCGAGATGCCATTTGCCGAAAATACCTGTGGTGTAGCCGGCGGACTTCAGCGTCTGGGCGAGCGTGATGGTTTTCAGCGACATGCGTTCGCGTTCGAGAATCGTGTGGGTGACGCCGTTCTTGAATTCGTGGCGTCCGCTGAACAGTGCGGAACGTGTTGGCGCGCAGGTCGGGCTGACATGGAAGTCGGTGAAGCGAACGCTCTGCTTCCAGAAGGCATCGACATTCGGCGTTTTGTTGACGGGATTGCCGAGACAGGAGTAATCGCCGTAACCCAGATCGTCAGGCATGACGAGGATGATGTTGGGTCTTGAGTGTTTGACGTCAGCGGCGTACAGCGACGATAGCGCAAACGCTGTTGCGGCGAAGAGTGCAACGGCGGATTTCATACCTGGGCTCCGAACGAGAATGTGCCGATATTTTGGATTTGAAACGCGTGGGATCCGTTCACGTTTACCCCTCACCCCGCGAGCGCGAAGGGCATGCGCTCGTCGGCCCTCTCCCACAAGGTGAGAGGGGAAAGCATGGGCGCTCCATGACAATTATTCGGTCCATTCGGGGCGGACTGGGACGGTGATGAGGCCGAGGCGACGGCCTTCGTCCAGGAAACGGCGGACGGCGGCACGGCCTTTTTCGCCGTAGTCCAGCGTGTAATCGTTGACATACATCCCAACAAATTTATCGGCTTTTTCCTTGCCCATGTCGCGGGCATAACGCAGGGCGTAGCTGAGCGCTTCGTCGCGATGATCGAGGCCCCATTTAATCGAGTCGTGCAGATGGCGGCTGATTTTTTTGATACGGTCGGCACCCAAGTCCTTGCGGATGCCGTTTCCGCCGAGCGGCAGCGGCAAGCCGCCTGTGCGGACGTGCCACCATTCGCCGAGATCGACAACTTTTTGAAGACGGCCGCTGCCTTCTTCGTGATAGGTAAGTTGGCCTTCGTGGATGATCAGGCCGCCATCGAATTCGCCGGACGCAACGCGGGCGATGATTTCATCG
>JANXLS010001174.1 GCA_025355035.1 Planctomycetota bacterium
AGTAAAGGAAGGTCAACGCGCCGAATTCAATAAATGGATCCTAACCGCCACGCCGGAATCGTGGGAGGCAATGGAAGAGACGCGCGGGAAGCTTGCGCTGCACCTGCCGCTGAATGAAGAAGCGGCGTCCGAGCATATAAAGGGACACGCGGGAGCCGAGGCGATTGAGGCGACGACCGACGCGCCGATCACCTGGGAGGACGGCGGGAAACTCGGCCACAAAGCGCCGTTAATTGGCGCGAAATCGTCGATCAGCGTTCCCGGCAACATCGGCGATTTCGAACGCGATCATGCGTTTTCATATGGCTGTTGGGTGAAGCTGCCCAAAGATTTTAACGGAGCTTCGTCGATCCTTGCGCGAATGGATGACGGCCCGTCGCATCGGGGCTGGGACATCCATGTTCAGGGTGGCGAGGTTATGGCTCACCTTGTCAGCACGTGGCCGACGGACGCGTTGAAAGTTCAGACGACCGGCAAGCAACTCAAGCCCGGGACGTGGCAACATGTCTTCGTTACGTACGACGGGTTAAGCAAAGCGGAGGGGCTCAAGATTTTTGTCGATGGCAAGGAACCGAAGCTGAAGATCGACAACAATAATTTGAAGCAAAGCATCAAAACGCAGACGTTGCTCGCGGTCGGTCGTCGAAAAACAACGTCGCCGCTGCCTGCGGGAACAGCGGTGCAGGATGTCCGCATTTACGACCGGCGCCTGACACCGAAGGAAGTCAATCATCTCGCGGTGGAGCCGAGGATGCTCGCCTTGTTGAAAAAAGGTCCGAAGAATTTCACACCGAAGGAAACGGACGAGCTCTTCGAAGCGTACAGTTCCGGTGATGGTGCGGTCGTCGCGTTTTTGGAAAAGATCGCGGCACTCGAAGCTGAAAAGAAAGCAGTCCGCGAGCGCAGCTCCGTCATCTACATTATGGAGGAAAAGCCGAACAGCATGGCGGTCGCGAACATTCTCTCGCGCGGCGACTATGCGAAACCGAAGGAGAAGGTTGAGCCCATGGTCTTCTCGGCGCTGCACCCGCTCCCGGCGAACGCGCCGAAGAATCGGCTGGGTTTGGCGAAGTGGATCAACTCACCGGAAAATCCGCTGACGGCGCGCGTCATGGTCAATCGCTACTGGCAGGAATTGTTTGGAACGGGCATTGTAAAAACATCCGAAGATTTCGGCATCATGGGTGATCCGCCGACGCACGAACAACTGATCGATTGGCTGGCGGTTGATTTCCGCGAGGGCGGCTGGGATGTGAAGAAGACGATCAAGCAGATGGTAATGTCCGCGACGTATCGGCAGTCTGGGGTGACGACGAAGGAGAAGATCGAGAAAGATCCGTACAACCGATTGATTTCACGCGGTCCGCGTTTCCGCATGGACGCTGAAATGGTCCGCGACAATGCGCTTGCCGCGAGCGGTTTGTTGGGAACGAAAATCGGGGGACCGAGCGCGAAACCGTATCAGCCCGACGGCGTGTGGGACGTTGTGGGAATGCCCGAGAGCAACACTCGATTTTACAAACGCGACACGGGGGACGGACTATATCGCCGCAGCGTTTACACGTTCTGGAAGCGCGCCGCGCCGCCCGCGTCGATGGATATTTTTAATGCCGTGTCGCGGGAAACGTCCTGCGTTCGCCGCGAGCGAACGAATACGCCGCTGCAGGCACTCGTAACGCTCAACGATCCGCAGTACGTCGAAGCGGCGCGCATGCTCGCGCAACATGCGATCAAGAGCAGCCCGGACGAACTGGCGCGCATCGACTTTATCGTCAAGCGTGTGCTGTCGCGATCGTTTTCTGAAAAAGAGACGAGTATCCTAAAAACGATACTTGCTGATTTGTTGAACACGTACAAAGCGAAGCCCGAAGATGCGGCGGCGTTGTTGAGCGTCGGCGAAATGAAAGCGGACGCGACGATTCCCGCCCCGGAGTTGGCGGCGTGGACGATGGTCTGCAATCAGATTTTGAATTTGGATGAAGCGTTGAACAAATAAAGCGGTGCACGGACAAGAAGATTGAGGAGCGAACATGAAAATAATCGAAGAGTGGGTGCGTTCCGAAACGCGGCGGCAGTTTTTGTCGAGCGGAAAAAACGCGCTGGGGATGGCGGCGCTGGCTTCGCTTATGGGTGGAAGTTCGGTAATCGGCGGCGAGGACGACAAGAAGCCGATGGCCACGCACTTTCCGGCGAAGGCAAAGAACGTGATTTATTTGCACATGGTCGGCGGGCCGTCGCAGATGGATCTCTTCGACTACAAGCCGAAGATGAACGAGTATTACGACAAGGATTTGCCCGAGTCAATCCGCAACGGACAGCGGCTGACGACAATGACGTCGGGGCAGTCGCGCTTTCCGATTGCTCCATCGAAATACAAATTCACGCAGCAGGGGAAGTGCGGCATGTGGCTCTCGGAGATGATCCCGAATCTGGCGAAATGCGCGGACGATATTTGCTGGATTCGCACACTGAACACCGAAGCGATCAATCACGAACCGGCGATCACGTACATGCAGACGGGCAACCAAGTCACGGGCCGGCCGTGTCTGGGCGCGTGGGTGTCGTATGGGTTGGGATCGGCGAATCAGAATCTGCCGACGTTTGTGGTGCTGGTCGCGACGCCGAGCAATCGCGAGCAAGAGCAGGCGATTTCGGCGCGGTTGTGGTCGTCGGGTTATCTGCCTGGTACGCACGCTGGCGTTTCGTTCCGCAGCAAAGGCGATCCGATTCTGTTCATCAACAACCCGGCGGGCGTGACGGATGAGGTGCGGCGCAAGACGCTCGACGGCATCGGGCAGCTCAACGAATTGAACTACCAGCAGGTCGGCGATCCTGAGATTCACACGCGCATCAGCCAGTACGAAATGGCGTTCCGGATGCAGCACAGCGTCCCGGAATTGACGAGCATCGATAAGGAGCCGGACGCGACATTGCAGATGTACGGACCCGACGCGAAGAAGCCCGGAAGCTTTGCCAACAGC